>JBBSRN010000077.1:0-10311 GCA_038242985.1 Propionibacteriales bacterium
GCCCACCTGACAGCACGGGGCGAGACCGGGTTGGCACTGAACTTCGCCGTCCTGCGAGAGCACCTGGAATCCGAGCCGACCACCACCGTCGGACGGTGGGCCAAGCGCGGCCTCGAGCTGGGGACCGGGCGTTCGCAGATCGCCTCGCTGGGTCGTTACAACGAGAAGTTCACGCCGTCGTGGTGTCCGCGATACGTGGTGCTCGGCGACGCCAGCGCCACGGTCAACCAAGCACTGGCCATGGCCACGGCCGAGGGTCTGACCGAGCTGCCGATCATCGGCCGATTCATGACAGGCATCAGATCATGATCTGGGCCGTCGGGTTCGCTGTGCTCGGGGCACTCGCCTATGGCGTCGGGTCGGTGCTGCAGGCTCGTGCCGCAACCCGGTCCACCGGACCCAGGGTGCTCGCCCAGCCCCTGTACGTCGTCGGCATCGGGTGCGATGTCCTCGCCTGGGCTGCGTCCCTGGTCGCCGTCCGGCACCTCCCGTTGTTCGCGGTGCAATCCGTCCTCGCCGGGTCGATCGGCGTGACGGTGCTGCTCGCAGCTCCGGTGCTCGGGACCCGGATCCGCCGGAGTGACGTCGTCGCGGTGGCCGGTGTCGTCGCGGCTCTCGGCGTGCTTGCGCTGGGTTCGGGCCTGCAGTCGGCCCTGCAGCCACCACAGGGTTTCGGACTGGGGGTCGTGGTCGCCCTGATCGTCACGATGGTCCTGGTGTGGGCCGGCTACCGGCGTGCGCACCACCGATGGCTCGCCGCCCTGGCCGGGGCGTCCTTCGCCGGAGCCGCAGTCGCGGCGCGGGGCATGGACCTCTCGGGTGGATGGATCGCCGTCCTGCTCCAGCCGGCCGCGTGGACGTTGATCGGATTCGGGGTCGTGGGCTCGTTGGCGTACGCCCGCAGCCTCGAGCGCGGGACGGCGAGCGGATCGACCGCGATCGTGTGGGTCACCGAGGTCGGCATCGCCGGCCTGGTCGGCATCGTGGTGCTCGGCGACACCGTCCGCTCCGGTTGGCAGCTGCCGGTCGCTGCGGCGTTCTTGGCCGCGATGGCCGGCTGCGCTCTCCTCGGGCGGAGCGTACCCACGCAAGCCGAGACGCGTACCGCAGTCCCTGCCACCATCGCGGCGGGTTGAATCATGTCGACCACCGGTATCCACCTGCTCGATCCCCTCTCGCCGCGGGCCGCTGGACGCGTGTCACATCGCGATGCGCCACCACCGTCGACCACTCGACTGCTCGCGATCGGCGACGCGCCTGCCCTGAGGCAGCTGCTCTGTCGGAATCGACGGTTCCTGGAAACGTGGCAACCGGCGCGGCCGGAGTACCCGTACTCCGAGCAGGGCCAGCGGGAAGCCGTCGAGATGGCTCTGCGCAGCCACCGAGCCGGCGGCTGCGTGCCGCTGGTCATCCTGGGTCGGGACTCCCAGATCGTCGGTCGGGTCACCCTGCAGTCCATCCTTCGGGGCCCTGTCCAGTCCTGCAGCGTCGGTTACTGGCTCAGCGAGGATGCCCAAGGCCACGGCTGGGCGACGGCGGCCCTGCGCCAGGCAGTCGACGTGGCCTTCCAGACCCTGAATCTGCACCGTGTGCAGGCCGAGACCGTGGCGACCAACTCCCGTTCCATCCGCGTGCTGGAACGTATCGGGTTCACTCACTACGGCACGGCGACGGCGTGCAGCAAGATCGCCGGCCGTTGGCAGGACCACCGCCTCTACGAGCTGATCACGCCGAACTCCGAGCTGGTCGTCGTCGACTGAGCGCGCACCCTCATCCAGCGTCAGGCTCGTGCCGAACGAGTCCCGGCAGCCCGGCCGCGACCAGCTGGCGCGCGATCAGCGCGTGGCCAGCTGCGTTCGGATGGTCGCCGTCGGGCGCGAGCAAGGTCGTGACGTTCCCCTTCGACGCCGGGCCGTTGAAGGGCGCCCGGAGATCGACGTACGTGTCCCCCGCATGGTTGGTCACGTCACGGAGCACGTCGTTGACTTCCGACGTGAGATTTCGTGACGCATCAACGCCTGCCCTCGGGTAGGAGGAGCGCGCCACGTCTCCGCTCTCGAACACGTTCCAGTACCCAGTGACCAGGACAGCGGTGGGGTGACCCGTGCGAAGCCGCTTGATCCTGGCCAGGATCGCCGTCGCGTTCTCCTGCAGCTGTGCCAGCTCCTCGCGAACGCACTCGGAGTTTCCGTCCTCCAGGCAGTCGCCCTGCGTCACGGCGTCGTGGTCCGTGGAGAAGTCGTTGGCGCCTATCGTCACCAGGACGATGTCAGCACCGGCCACCGCATGGCCGAAGCGTGAACCGCGTTCGTCGAGCTGGTCCAGCAGATCAGTGCTGTCCATTCCATCTTCGCCCAGGTTGTCCACCGATGTCGGCCGACCCTGGAGCCGAGCGATCTCCCGGCCGTAGGTCCGCGCGAACGGAACGCATCCACAGCCGTAGCCTGACGTCACCGAGTCGCCCAGCGCCGCCACACGTGTCGTGCCGGGCGGCGCCGGCTCCGCGGCACGCGAGACAGCTGAATGTTGCGGCGATGCCGTCGACACCGAGCCGGTCAGGACCGCCGCGACCAGGGCGAGGACCACCGTCCACCGCCAGGAGACCCTGGACTGGGAATACCTCGGACCCCGAGAATGCGGCACGTCACGAGTGTAGATCGGATACCCAGCCTGGCTCGTAGTCACCGAAGCGGTCGAGCCCACCTGCATCCCGGGCCACTGCACGCACCGTCACGCCCTGACCTGACGCGCGCGAGAGGATGCCCGGCGGATGTCGTCGTCCTCTCCTCAGGACCTGGTCGATCCGTGTCAGCCGTCGTGGTCCGGCGGAACGACAGCGACCGCGCAGTCGGCGTGCTCGATCACCACCCGGGCCAGTGACCTGTGAAGCGGGGCCGGCACCCTGCCGTGGTGGGGTCGACCCAGGACCAAGACGTCGGTGGACTCGAACGACTCCACCGTCTCCAGATCGGCGAATTCGTCGATCGCTTCCACCTCGGCGGCGACCTCCGGGTACCGCACTCGCCACGACTCGACCAGCCGCGTCATGTCGTGCGATGTCGGCGCGTCCCAGCCGGCCCCGTCCGCGCCCCGGAGGTGCACGATGGTCAGCACGTCCTGGTGACGTGCCGCGTGGTCGAAGGCGAAACGCAGCGGACCGTGGGCGACGGTCCTGCCGTCGAGCAGGAGCGTGACGCTCCGGGTTCGAGGAGCACGGCCCCACGAGTCAGGGACGACCACGACCGGGCACGCGGCAGCTTGAGCGAGCTTGCGGGACACGCGACTCTCGAACAGTCGCGTGTACCAAGGAACGGTGTCGTCGGGACCGAGCACGACCAGGCGCGATGTCTCGGACATGGCGGTCAGCACGTGCGACGCGCCGCCGCGCTCCAGGATTCGGTGCACCACGATTCCGCTGTGGCCCGCAGCCAGCACGGCGGCAGCCTCGTCCAGGACCGCACGACCGCTGTCGCGAAAGGTGCCCTCCACGTCGATGCCGTACGCAGATCCCACGACGGTGGGCGGTGCGGGCGGCACGGTGTAGGCACGCACCAGCCGGATGTCGCAATCGGCCAGCCGGGCCTCCTCTGCGGCAAAGGCCAGTACCGCAGGCTGCTCGGCGGCCACGCCGACCGTGATCGGCTCTCCGCGGTGGCGATGTGTCACGGTCGTGCCTCCCTCGAAGTGCGCCGACCGCCTGGCCTCACGTCAGGTGCGCGAGAAGCGGTGATGTCGGCCGGGACGACTGCCTTCATGGTCTCTCACTCCTCGGTGAGTCTCCAGCCTCACCGGCCATCCCGGCGACCGGAACCGTCGAAGGACCGTACCCGGCGGGACCTGCGACCATCGAGTCGATGACCGACGTTCTACCGCGGATGCAGCTCGCACGTGGACCAGACGGCTGCCCGGCTGTACTGGATCGATGCCCGGATTGAGGTCCGCGCTGGCGGGTACCTGACGGACACCACCCATCCAAGGAGCGCCATGTCGACCGACGCCATCGTCTTGTTGAAGAACGACCACCAGGAGATCCTCAAGACCTTCAAGGCCTTTCGAGCCGCCGGCGAGAACGCCCACAAGACCAAGGGCGATCTGGTCGACACGATGATCGAGCTCCTGACGGTCCACACCTACATCGAGAACGAGATCATGTACCCGCAGGTTCGAGAGCTGATGCCCGAGGTCGAGGACGACGTCCTGGAGTCGTACGAGGAGCACCACGTGGCCGACCTGCTCGTCATGGAGCTGTTCACCATGAAGCCGACCGACGAGCGTTTCACCGCGAAGACGACCGTGCTCATCGAGAACGTCACGCACCACATCGAGGAAGAAGAGGGTGAGTGGTTCCCGAAGGTCCGCGAGGGCCTCTCCAGGACGACGTTGCAAGACATCGGCGCGCAGATGATCGAGGCGAAGAAGAAGGCGCCGCGCAAGCCCTCGCAGCCGAGCGCGCTGAAGAAGACCGTCGACGCCGTCATCAAGTAGGGGGTCGTTCAAGCCCCCGTGTCGTCGCACGTCGAGGCGATCGGCGTCAACGGGGGACGTTCGCCTCTGTCACGTCGGTCCTGCCGGACGGACCATCAAGACATGGCAACCCCTCAGCCGAACCCCGGCACGACGGCACGACCGCGATCGCGAGGAGCACTGGTCCTCGGCGGCGTTCTCACGGTGCTGCTCGTCCTGAGCAGCTGTGGATCAAGCCCGGACGAGCCGGCAGCCGGGACGGCCTTCAACCGCACCGATGTGCAGTTCGCCCAGGACATGATCCCCCGTCAGCGACAGGCGGCGACGATGTCTGCGCTGGCCAGGACGCACTCCTCGGACCCCGGCGTGATCGCTCTGGCAGCGCGGATCCACCGTGCTCAGGGGCCGTGGACCGAGGACATGAATGGATGCCTGTCGAGATGGGACGACACGAACCGTCCGGGAATGCGTGGATCGGGCGATCCCGACAACATGATGGGATCCGACGACCCGGGGGACATGATGGGATCGGACGAGTTCGGCCCCGGCGGCAGCAACGGGATGATGAGCCGAGATGGCCTCGAAGGCATGGCGACCATGCGCGGCGCCGTATTCGACCGGACGTTCCTCAAGGAGATGGTCCAGCACCACCAGGCGACGCTCGACCTCGCGAAGCGCGAGCTGGCGCGGGGCACCAGCCCGACCGCCAAGAATCTCGCCGCGAAGGTGCAGATGAGGCAGGGCCCCGAGCTCAAGGAGATGCGCCGCCTGATGCAGCCCTGAGCGGCAACATCGCTCAGACCGAGGCAGGACCGCGGGGTTTCGGGGCGCGCCAGTCTCCGCGCAGCGCGAGCAGGCGCCAGCTGAGACACAGGCCACCACCGGCGAGTCCGGCCGCCCAGAGCGGCTGGTCGTTGACGTGCACCAGCACAGCGACCATCGCGCCGGCGAGGGCCGGGGTGGCGTAGAGCTCACTGCGAAAGATCTCCGGCGGCCGGCCGGTGAGCAGATCTCGGATCATGCCGCCGCCGATGCCGGTGACCATGCCCATCAGCGCGGCCGGGATGGGGCCGAGACCGTAGTCCGAGGCCTTCACTGCGCCAGTCACGCAGAACAGCGCAAGTCCGAAGGCGTCGAGCACCTTGATGGATCGTTCCATCCGGCCGACCGCCGGATGGTACGTGAACGTCAGCAGCCCGGCCGCCACTGGCACGAGCAGATAGCGCCAGTCCGCCAGGGCAGCAGGAGGGACGGCCCCGATCAGCACGTCGCGCAGGAAGCCGCCACCCAGGCCCGTGGTCCCGGCGAGCACGAGGACGCCGAAGATGTCGAACTCCTTGCGCACCCCGACCAGCGCGCCCGCCGTCGCGAAGACGAAGATGCCGACGAGGTCGAAGACGACCAGCAGCACGGGAGTGGAAGACACGCGTGCAGGCTATCGGCGCGCGTGACGAGAGATGACGTTCAGCCACCTGGGCGCTGCGCAGCCTGGGTGCAGGTCAGACCCGATAGGTCCTCAACCACCGTCGATCGATGTACCGCTTGAGTCGCAGCGAGCCCGCACCGAACCACCACCAACGTCCCCGGACCGCGAGCCCCACCCCTCCCCCGAGATCGAGGATCGACAGAGCACGACGTTGAGGCTCGTACACCGGCAGCGGCTCGTTCCGGAGACGCGCCAGGAGGCTGGCGTGCAGGATCGGACCCTGACGGACCCCGTGCACCCCGATGCGAGGCAGCGGCCCGGGGAGAAAGTGCGCGCAGTCCCCCGCGGCGTAGATCTCGTCGTGGTCCTGATGCTGGAGCGTGGCCCTGACCGGCACGCCGTCCCGGTCACCCAGCCCGAGCTCGATGAGCACCGGGGGCGCCGACAACCCGGTCGCCAGGAGCGCGACGTCATGGGGCAGCTCAGTGCCGTCCCCACAGACGATTCGTCGCTCACCGATCTCACGGGCCGCGCACCCGGTACGAACATCGACGCCGCGCGATGCGAGGAGCCGCACGATCCGTCGGCGTGCGCGCGGGGTCAGGTCGCCACCCACGGCCTGTCCGGACTCCACCAGCCGGACCTGGGCGACGTCGTGGCGCACCGACAGGTGCGCGGCCAGCTCGAGACCCGTGGCCCCGCCGCCCACGACCGAAACCGTCGCGCCGACCGGACGGGCTGATCCTCCCAGGCGGACGTCCAGATCGGCCAGACCGCTCAACGGCTTCACCCGCAGGACGCTCCGGTGGACGCGCACGCCGTGCGGCGCCGCCACGCTGCCGATGTTGAGGGAGAGGACGTCGTACCGCACCTGGGCTCCGCCTGAGGTCGTGGCGATCCGCGCCTCCAGATCGAGCGACTCCAGCGTGTCCTCCCGGAGCTCCACGCCGCCGGCATCAGCCAGTGCCCGGACGTCGATCCGCCCGGCATCGGCGGGTAGCACTCCCGCCGCGACGGAGGACGCGACACCGCTGTAGTCGAAGAATCGTGGAGCGAGCAGATGCACCCGGTACCCAGCAGTGATCAGCTCGGCAGCCTCCTTGATCACGTGGAGGTGCGCGTGGCCGGCACCGACCAGCAGCAGGACCGGCACGTCGAGACCTCGTCAGCTGGATCGAGAACGTGGGCCCCCCTCCGGGGCTCGCACCTGTCAGTCCTCAGGATAACGAAGGCTCGATGAGGCTGTGACCGGTCATGCAGGATCGCAGGACGGCCGCATCGACCGACGACGCGTAGACATCGAGGTCCACCGATGTCTGGAGGTGAGCACCGGCCGGCGTCAGCGCCGTCGATCGCCATGCTGCCGCAAGCGATCTTCTACCTGCCGGGTGTCCCACCGGCGTTGCCTTCGTTGTCCATGATGGTGTCGACATGGAGCTCGAGGTAGGTGAACGTCCCCTCGGGCGGAGGAGCGTGCCACACCCCCTCGCCGGACGTCATGACTCGTTTCCCACCGCTGTTGCGGTGCTTTCCGAGCGGGGTCGACCAGCGTCGTGGAGTGAAGGTCTTGCCGTCGGCGGATGCAGCAGAGCGATCGTCGGAGACGAAGTCGACCAGGTCGTGATCGGCATCGAAGGTCAGGACGGCGGAGACGGTCTGGTCGCCGTCCGTGAACTCGCCACGGACGTGCTGGGCGTCGATGGGCGTCCACGTCGCGTCGGCGCCGACGATGGCGCCCGGGGCCATGACGACGAGGTCGTTGAACACCGTGACGGTCTCCCCGCGGTCCATCTCAGGACCCGAGGCGTCGACCATGGTCACCAGGGAGAGCAGCTTCACGCGCATCGTGGCCGTGGTGTCGGCGAACACGTGCAGGACCACGACGGGGAGCCCGGCTTTGGTGGCGTCCATCAGGAAGAGCCGCTGCGGCCGCGGTCCGTACGTGTTGACCTGCTGACCGGTGAACGGCATCCACGGGGCGTCCGGGCCACTGCGGATGCGGCCATGGAAGTCGGCCCGGAAGCTGACCACCCGCGGCTGCCCCACCGCGCCGGAGCGCCGGATGTACGCCGCGAGAGGAGGCGGTAGGTCCGCGAGATCTGATGCGGTCAGGACGGCCGGGGAGTCGTCGACATCGGTGAGCGCCTCGGCGACGTGCTCGCGATACTGGGCATGGAAGCTGGTTGGTCCCTCGGCAACGAAGGCGAGACCGGCGGTCACGACCAGCATCAGGTTCACGATGGTGCCGGCCCGGGCATCGCTCCACGAGGTGGCGATGGCGAGCTGCGAGACCGCTGCAGCGGAAAGGGCAAGCGCCCACCACCAGGTGGGCGCCCCCGGGACGAGAAGCATCGCGGCGGCGAGGACGAGGCCGGCGGCGACGAGCCAGAGCACCCCTCCCCACACCCCGATGGGTTTGGCGAGCTGGGCGACGTCGGCCCACCCGAAGCCCTTGGCTGCGCCGAGCAGGTGGATGAGCCCGTGCACGGCGACCACCGCAACCACCACCCAACGGAGCGTGATGAGCATCCCGTTCACCCCTCGCTATGCGGTGGTGACCTGGGGTCCGAGCACGACCTTGAGCGCCCCTGTCTGTCCAGCCCGGGAGAACACGTCGTAGGCCTCGATGATGTCCTCGAGCGCGAAGTGATGGGTGATGAACCGCTCGGCGTCGAGGTGATGGCTGGTCAGCAGGCGCAGCAACGTGGGTGTCGAGTACGCGTCGACCAGACCGGTGGTGATGGTGACGTCGCGATCCCAGAGACGTTCCAGGTGCAGCGTGGCCGGCTTGCCGTGGACACCGATGTTCGCGATGCGGCCGCCCGGACGGACGAGCTCGGTGGCGAGCTCGAAGGTCGCCGGAACGCCGACCGCTTCGATCGCGACATCGGCTCCGAGTCCAGAGGTGAGTTCCATGATCGTGGCCACCGCGTCCTGTTCAGCGTTGTTGATCACGGCGTCGGCCCCGAACTGCTGGGCTGCCTCGAGCCGGGTGCCGACCATGTCGATCGCGACGATCAGGCTGGGACTGAACAGGCGTGCGCCGGCGATGGCCGACAGTCCGATCGGCCCGGCGCCGACCACCACGACGACGTCACCGGGCCCGACCTGGCCGTTGAGCACTCCGACCTCGTAGCCGGTGGGCAGGATGTCGGCCAGCATCAGCAGCTCCTCGTCGCTGACTCCCGCCGGGACCGGGTATGTCGAGTTGTCCGCGAATGGCACTCGCACGTACTCGGCCTGGGTGCCGTCGATCTCGTTTCCAAGGATCCATCCACCACCCCCGGTGCACTGCCCGCTCCGGGCATCGCGGCAGAAACGGCAGGCGCCGCACGCGGTGACGCACGAGACGAGGACACGGTCCCCGACGCTCATCGTCGTGACGCCGCTCCCGATCTCCTCGACGGTGCCGACCGCCTCATGACCGATGATCCGTCCCTCGACCATGGCCGGCACGTCTCCCTTGAGGATGTGCAGATCTGTTCCGCAGATCGTGGTCAGGTCGACACGGACGATTGCGTCGGTGTCCGCCGAGATGGTGGGCTTCGGAACGTCCTCCCAGGCCTTCGCACCCGGGCCGTGGAACACGAGCGCCTTCACGACGACACCGGCCCGTGCTGGTGGCGCATCGTCGCAATCGTGGACATCATCATGGTCGTTCCTTCTTTCGTGAATCTCTCGAGATCCGAGGAGGCGTTCGGCCCGTGGCTCACGTGCTCGGCCGGCGCGACCGCGTCGATGAGGGCGTCGATCTCAGCTGGACTGAGCTTCTGGGTGATCGTCATGAGGAGCTCCTGAGCTGGCCAGCGAGGAGGGACACGGAGGCGTCGTGTGGCGGGCACCCCGGCTGCGGGATCTGGCGGCGTGCCTCCCTGGCCACGACGCTAGATGCGGGCTGTCCACGCCGTAAGGGCCCAACGACCCCCACCGCAGAGCAACCTGGCACTGGCAGGGGTGCGACCAACCCGATGTGATGATCACGAGGTCCAGAGAACGTGCCGTCACGGCGATCGACCTCACCTCCGGGAGGGGCCTGAGCAGATGAACAGCTCGACGGACAGGACTGGGGAACGTCCGATGAAGATCGCCACCCTCACGAACCGCCTGAGCTCGTCGGCCCTCCCGTGAGCGGGAGCCACCCGCACGAGCCGCACTCCGGCGGCATCGCTGCCCGGCTCAACTGGTTGCGCGCGGGCGTCCTCGGCGCCAACGACGGCATCGTGTCCACTGCCGGGCTGGTGGTCGGTGTCGCCGGAGCGACGTCGGAGCGAGGTGCCATCTTCACCGCGGGCCTCGCCGGGGTGGTCGCCGGTGCGGTCTCCATGGCCTTGGGTGAGTACATCTCGGTCAGCAGCCAGCGCGACAGCGAGAAGTCCCAGCTGGACCTCGAACGGCGCGAGCTGCGCGACATGCCCGACGAC
>JBBSRN010000078.1:0-10298 GCA_038242985.1 Propionibacteriales bacterium
AGGGGTACCGAGGTCTCCTCCTGACGCCGTCAGATCGCTAGGGCGAGCTGGCGGCTCTGGGCGAGCAGGTTGCCGTCCGCGTCCCACAGCTCGCAGTCCTCGTCGTGGAATCCCTCGACGAGGTGTCGGGTCGTCAGGCGGGTGGCGATCCACGGCGTGGTGGGCAGCCGGTGGAAGTGCACCGTGAGCTGGATCGTCATGGAGTTCTGCACCAGGTCGGGGCCCAGCTCGAGGATCGGGGGAGCGAAGGAGTCGCACAGGAACGCCAGCGCCGGCCAGTCGGCCAGACGTCCGTCGCTGCGACGCTGCCACAGCTCGGTCGTGGGGTCACCGCTCGGCTTGCCGACGAAGTACCCGGGCACACCGGTGAGGCGGTAGTCGACGCGATCGAAGATGCCGCCACCGGGCATCCCGTGCTCGCGAGGATCGGGCATGGTCTCCGGATCGGGCAGGTCCGGTGGGCCGCCGAGCTCGATGGTGGAGCCGGAGCGCTCGCCGTAGCTGGCCGTCAGCTGGGCGATGAGCCGGTCACCCTGGTGCAGCGTCGCCTCGCCGGTCTGAACGCGTCGTCCCATGCGCACGGCCCGGGCGGTGATCTCGGCCGGTCCGTTCTGCGGCGCAGCGTGATAGGTGATGGCTGCGACGAGCGGGGCGGCCGCGCCGATCTCCTCGGCCAGCCCGCGGAGCATCGCTGCGAGGATGTATCCGCCGTTCGGGCGGCCGAGGGGGGTGTTCCAGCGGTCCGTCATCACCAGGTCGCGCGTCCCGTCGCCGCGAGGGGCGGAGGCCAGGTCGGTGCCGTACACGTCGTCGGTCCCGGCGTCGGTCCGTGAGTCAGTCATGGCACCATCCTGCCGGTGGCCGAAGGCGCCTTCGCGGTAGCCTCGACCCATGACGTCGCCGCTCGCCACCGAGGCTGCGCCCTTCGGGCGTGTGCTGACTGCGATGGTCACGCCGTTCACGCCCGACGGCGAGCTCGATCTGGATGCGGCGCAGAAGGTGGCGGCCCACCTGGTCGACCGGGGCAACGACGGACTGGTCGTCAGCGGCACCACCGGCGAGTCGCCCACCACCACCGTCATCGAGGACGGCCTGCTCCTGGCAGCGGTCGTCGAGGCGGTCGGTGATCGCGCGGCGGTGGTGGCCGGAGTCGGCACCAACGACACGCGGCACTCCGTCGAGCTGGCGCAGCAGGCGCGCAGGGCCGGGGCCGACGGCCTGCTCATCGTGACGCCGTACTACTCCAAACCACCGCAGTCCGGCATCGTGGCGCACGTCAACACGGTGACGGAGGCCGGCGAGGACCTCCCGGTGATGCTCTACGACATTCCCGGCCGCACCGGCGTGCAGATCACCGAGGCGACCTATGTCGAGCTGGATGCCAACCCGCTGATCGTCGCGATGAAGGACGCCGTCGGCGATCTGGATCGCGGCGCCTGGCTGATGCGGGAGACCGGCCTGCGGCTGTACTCCGGCGACGACGCGCTCAACTTCTCCTGGCTCGCGCTCGGGGCCAGTGGCGTGGTCAGCGTCGTCGGTCACGTCGCGGCTAGCCAGTACGCCGACATGGTCGCCGCGATCGACGCGAACGACCTGGCCACGGCACGTCAGATCAACGAGCGGCTGCTGCCGCTCGTGCGCACCATCATGACCCACACCCAGGGAGCGATCACGTCGAAGGCGGCGTTGCAGATCCTGGGTGTGCTCGACCACCGCACCATGCGTGCACCATTGCCCGACGCCACCGAGGACGAGGTCGCCATGTTGCGCGACGCGCTCGCTGCGGCCGGGCTACTCGACTGAACAGAGATCCCATGAGCCACATGCATTCTGAGCTGGGCGCACCGCCGGCCCTGCGCGAAGGCGCCCTGCGCGTCATCCCCCTCGGGGGACTAGGCGAGATCGGTCGCAACATGACCGTCTTCGAGTACGGCGGCAAGCTGCTGATCGTCGACTGCGGCGTGCTGTTCCCCGAGGAGCACCACCCCGGCGTCGACCTGATCCTGCCCGACTTCGGCCCGATCCGGGACCGGCTCGACGACGTGGTCGGCATCGTGCTCACCCACGGGCACGAGGACCACATCGGCGGCGTGCCGTACCTGCTGCGCGAGCGCGGCAACATCCCGATCATCGGGTCGCGGCTCACCCTCGCCCTGGTGGAGCCGAAGCTGCGTGAGCACAAGCTCAAGGACGCTCCGATGCACACCGTCGCAGAGGGCGACACCGAGACGTTCGGCCCGTTCGAGTGCGAGTTCGTGGCGGTCAACCACTCGATCCCCGATGCCCTCGCCGTCGCCATCAAGACGCCCGCCGGGGTGGCGCTGCACACCGGTGACTTCAAGATGGACCAGCTGCCGCTCGATGGCCGGGTCACTGACCTGCGGGCGTTCGCCCGTCTCGGCGAGGCCGGGGTCGACCTGTTCCTGACCGACTCCACCAACGCCGACGTGCCCGGCTTCACCGTCTCCGAGCGAAACATCACGCCGGCCATCGACGCGGTGTTCGCGTCCAGCAAGAAACGCATCATCGTGGCGTCCTTCGCCTCGCACATCCACCGGGTGCAGGCGGTGCTCGACGCGGCCGAGAAGCACGGCCGCAAGGTCGCCTACGTGGGCCGTTCGATGGTGCGCAACATGCAGATCGCCCGCGAGCTCGGCTACCTGCACGTGCCCGACGGCGTCGTCGTGGACAAGATCGACGCCGCACCGCCGCACAAGATGGTGCTGATGTCGACCGGCTCGCAGGGCGAGCCGATGGCGGCCCTGTCGCGCATGGCCAACAACAGCCACCAGCAGGTCAGCCTGGAACCGGGCGACACCGTGCTGATGGCGTCCTCGCTGATCCCCGGCAACGAGAATGCGATCTACCGGGTCATCGACGGCCTGACCAAGCTGGGTGCGCGCGTGGTGCACAAGGGCAACGCGCTGGTGCACGTGTCGGGCCACGCCTCCGCCGGCGAGCTCCTCTACTGCTACAACATCGTCCAGCCCACCAACGTGCTGCCGGTGCACGGAGAGATCCGTCACCTGCACGCCAACGGCGCACTCGCCACCCAGACCGGCGTTCCCAACGTGCTGCTCGCCGAGGACGGCTACGTCATCGACCTGATCGACGGTCATGCCTCGATCAGCGGGGCGGTCGACTGCGGCTACGTCTACGTCGACGGCTCGTCGGTCGGCGACGTCACCGACACCGATCTGAAGGATCGACGGGTGCTCGGCGAGGAGGGCTTCTTGTCGATCGTCGTCGTGATCGACTCCACCAACGGCAAGATCCTCAGCGGACCGGAGATCCACGCCCGTGGCATCGCCGAGGAGGAGTCGGCCTTCGACGAGATCTATCCCAAGATCGTCAGCGCGATCGAGCAGGCCGTGTCCGAGGGTACCCGCGACACCGGGCAGCTGGAGCAGGTGATGCGCCGGGTCCTGGGCTCCTACGTGGGTCGGCGCCTGCGTCGTCGCCCCATGATCCTGCCGGTGGTCATCGAGGCCTGAGCCGCTCTCGCGGGGGAGTGCCGCCCACCTGGGGACAGGTGTGCGGCTCGCCCGTTCGTCACAGCAGCCACTCGCGTCACGGCGTGGGGTGCGTGCGAAGACTCAACCTGTGGTTTAGCCTTCAGCACATGGCGACCCGTACGTCTTCCCCGCCGCGCAAGCGGCCGTCCGGCAGCCAGGCTCGAAAGAAGCCGGCTACCAAGCGCAAGCCGCAGGCCAAGAAGCCTGCGGCTCGGCGCCCCGCGCCCAAGCGCAACAGCTCCAAGCGAGCCACGCCCAAGCGCACTGCACCCAGACGCACTGGACCCGGACTCATCCCCACCATCGTCCGGGCACTCGTGCGTGCCGCGGTGGCCATCTGGCTCGGCACTGCCGGGCTGGTCGGCGCCGTGGCCCGGAGCGTGGGTTCAGGGGCCCGCGACATCGATCCGGAGCAGCGGCGCGACGGCGTCGGCTTCGCGATCCTCGGTCTGGCACTGGTCGTCGCCGGTGCCGTGTGGTGGGACCTGACGGGCGCCGTGGCCGGCGCGATCCGCGGTCTGACGACCGGCACGGTCGGCGTGCTGGCGTGGGCCGTCCCGATCCTGTTGATCGTCGTCGCCTGGCGCACGCTGCGTCACCCCGACACCAACGGCCCCATCGGTCGCCAGGTCACCGGCTGGGTGCTGGTGACCGGCGGCGTCCTCGGGCTGGTGCACCTCTCGCACGGCGTGCCGCGCCCCAGCGACCAGGATCCGGACGCCATGCGCGAGGCCGGGGGAGCCATCGGCTACCTGTTCTCGGCCGTGCTCGTCGATCTGCTCAAGACCCCGTACATCGTCGCGCCGTTGCTCGTGCTGGTGGTCGCGTTCGGCATCCTGGTCGTGACCGGCACCCCGGTCTACGCCGTACCGGGCCGACTCGCCGAGCTGCGCGACACGGCCCTCGGCCGCACCCGGGCCGGTTCGGAGTCCGAGTCCGAGCCCGAGCAGCCGGTGGACAAGGATGCCGTGCGGCGGCGCCACCCCAAGACGACGGCTGCGGTCGTCGAGGAGCCCTTCGACAACCCGCTGGTCGACGGACCCCAGGACGCAGGTGGTCCGTCGGCGCGGCCCAAGGCCCGCAAGTCGGTCACGACTCCCCCCGAGGAGGACGCCTCCGAGGCCGTGCTTCCGCCGATGGAGCCGATTCCTGCCCGGGTCGAACAGCTGGCGCTGTCAGGAGACGTCTCGTACTCGTTGCCCAACAGCACGATGTTGCGGGAGGGTTCGCCGCACAAGGCCCGATCGGCGGCTTCCGACGAGGTCGTGGGCCGCCTCACCGAGGTGCTGGAGCAGTTCCAGATCGACGCTGCGGTCACGGGTTACACCCGCGGCCCCACCGTCACCCGGTACGAGGTCGAGCTCGGTCCCGCGGTCAAGGTCGAGAAGGTCACGGCGCTGAGCAAGAACATCGCCTACGCCGTCGCGTCCAACGAGGTCCGCATCCTCAGCCCCATCCCGGGCAAGTCCGCCATCGGCGTCGAGATCCCCAACATCGACAAGGAGATGGTCAGCCTCGGCGACGTGCTCCGCTCGGCCAAGGCGCGCAGCGACCACCATCCCATGGTGATCGGCCTGGGCAAGGACGTCGAGGGCGGCTACGTGGTGGCCAACCTGGCGAAGATGCCCCACCTGCTCGTCGCCGGTGCGACCGGCTCGGGCAAGAGCTCGTTCGTCAACTCGATGATCGGCTCGATCCTCATGCGTTCCACGCCCGAGGAGGTGCGCATGATCCTGGTCGACCCCAAGCGGGTCGAGCTGACCGCCTACGAAGGCGTGCCGCACCTGATCACCCCGATCATCACCAACCCCAAGAAGGCTGCCGAGGCGCTGCAGTGGGTCGTCCGCGAGATGGACCTGCGCTACGACGACCTGGCCAACTTCGGATTCCGCCACGTCGATGACTTCAACACTGCGGTACGTGCGGGCAAGGTCACCCCTCCCGCCGGGAGCGAGCGGGTCATCGCGCCCTACCCGTACCTGCTGGTGGTCGTCGACGAGCTCGCCGACCTGATGATGGTGGCCCCGCGCGACGTGGAGGACTCCATCGTCCGCATCACGCAGCTGGCGCGTGCGGCCGGCATCCACCTGGTGCTCGCCACCCAGCGACCCAGCGTCGACGTCGTCACGGGTCTGATCAAGGCCAACGTCCCCAGCCGGTTGGCCTTCGCGACGTCGTCGCTGGCCGACAGCCGGGTGATCCTGGATCAGCCGGGCGCCGAGAAGCTGGTCGGTCAGGGCGACGGCCTGTTCCTGCCGATGGGCGCCAACAAGTCCATGCGCATGCAGGGTGCATGGATCACCGAGGACGAGATCCACACGATCGTCGAGCACTGCAAGACGCAGCTGCAGCCCACGTACCGCGAGGACGTCACGGCTCCGCAGGCAGCCAAGCGCGAGCTCGACGACGACATCGGCAACGATCTCGACCTGGTCGTCCAGGCGATCGAGCTGGTCGTCACCACGCAGTTCGGCTCCACCTCGATGCTGCAGCGCAAGCTGCGCGTCGGCTTCGCCAAGGCCGGTCGCCTGATGGACATCATGGAGAGTCGAGGCGTGGTCGGGCCCAGCGAGGGTTCGAAGGCCCGCGACGTCCTCATCAAGCCCGACGAGCTCGACCAGGTGCTGGCCACCATCCAGAGCGGATGAGTGCCGTGACGGAGTCATCTGCCGGCGTGCGCCCTCCCGGGGCGCACGGCGATCCGCAGCACCCGGACCCTCTGCCGTCCGATCATCTGGGATTCGATCGTCTGGAGTCCGGCTCCGAGGGGCTGGACGAGCCGTTCGAGATCCGCCGGCGGATCTGGCTGTTCGCGCTGCTCCTGGTGGTGTCGTGGGCCCTCGCGGGCGGCTACGGGTGGCTCGCGCACGATCGCGACGAGCCGTACCTGTGGGGCGTCAGCGGATTCCTCGCACTGGTGGGGCTGGTGTTCGCCCGCATGCTGCGGCAGCTCCGCACGCCGCTGCTCGTGGCGGACCTGCACGGGGTGCGGATGCTCGGGCCCTCCGGATGGGTGGGATTCCTCTGGCGGGAGATGGGCGACATCGCGGTGGAGCGCCGGCGTGGGGTGCGGCACGGCCCGCGAGTGCGGGTCCGTGGCATCGAGGACGACCAGGATCTGACGGTGTCGCTCGGGCTGGCGACCAACGCCTCGGCTCCACGTGCCGAGATCGAGTTGGCGCGGCGCCGCAACGCTGCTTCATACTGAGCCAAGACCCCCGTCCCGGCACGAACCGAGAGGCCCCCATGGATCCGGCACCTGCGCCGAGCAACCTGAACATCGCGAACGCGTTGACAGTGCTGCGCATCGCTGGCGTCCCCGTCTTCGGCGTCCTGCTGCTGACCGACGGTGGCGACTCGATCAGCCTGCGGGTCTGGGCGTGGATCGCGTTCGTCCTGCTGATGCTGACCGATCGCATCGACGGTGACCTCGCGCGAAGGCACAACCTGGTCACCAACTTCGGCAAGCTGGCCGACCCCATCGCCGACAAGGCGCTGACCGGCATGGCGTTCGTGGGTCTGGCCATCATCTTCACCGGTGATGAGTTCGGCTGGTTGTTCTGGCTCGTCACCATCGCGGTGCTGGTGCGCGAGTGGGGCATCACGGCGATGCGGTTCGTGGTCAAGAAGTACGGCGTCATGCCCGCCAGCCAGGGCGGCCGCATCAAGACCACGCTTCAGGCCGTGGCACTGGGCGGCTACATCCTGCCGTTGGAGATCTGGGACAACACCGGCACGGACGTGCTGCGCTGGATCACCCACGTGGTGATGGCCGGCGCGGTCGTCATCACGATGGCCACCGGCGTGCAGTACGTGCGTGACGCCCGCGTCCTGCGGCGCGAGTCGCTCGCCGGCCGCTCCTGATCGCGCATCGCTGCGATGCCCGATCCGTTTCAGCCTGCACCACCGGACACTGCACCATCGGCGGCCCAGGTCGTGGAGCTGCTGAGGTCGCGTGGCGCCACGGTCGCTGCGGCCGAGTCGTTGACCGGGGGACTGGTGTGTGCCGCACTCGTGAGCGTCCCCGGCGCCTCGGACGTCGTGCGGGGTGCCGTCGTGGCGTACGCACCCGACGTCAAGACCGGGCTGCTGGGGGTCGACGCGGACCTGGTGGCTGCGCGGGGAACGGTCGACGCACAGGTGGCCGAGGCGATGGCGGTCCGGGCCCGGATCACCTGCGGCGCCACCTACGGAATCTCGACCACCGGCGTCGCGGGACCGGCGGCCAGCGAGGGCAAGCCTGCCGGCACGGTGCACGTGGCCGTCGCGGACCCGCACGGCGTGCAGTCGATGCTGCTGGCACTGACCGGCGACCGCCACGACGTGCGCCGCGGTGCGGTGGATGCGGTGCTGTCGTTGCTGGTCGCTAGGGTGGGGGAAGAACCACCAGCCGTGGAGCGTTGAACTTCACGTGGGTCCAGCATTCACGCGAGTCCAGAACAGGAGCTCCGATGACCACGATGCGCCAGCTCGTCGGTGAGGTTCTTCGCGCCCGTCGCGTGGGCCAGGGGCTCACCTTGCGCGACGTGTCGGCCAAGGCCCGCGTCAGCCTGGGCTACATCTCCGAGGTCGAGCGCGGCCAGAAGGAACCCAGCTCAGAGCTGTTGGCTGCCCTGGCCGGAGCGCTCGACGTCCCGTTGTCGCAGGTCCTGCTCGACGTCAGCGCCATGCTGGCTCTGGAGGAGGCGGCGACCAGCGCCGACCTGGCCAGCATCTCCTCGATCCTGCCCGCCGGTGAGGTCGAGGTATCCGCTGCGTGAGGCGCCCCGCGGCACTGGCACACCGGGTACTCGCACACCGGGCATGCACCGGTGACGGATGAAGCACTCAGAATTCTGGGTCCGGATGGAGCACCACCTCGGCGAGACCTATGCGCGGGTGTGGGCGGACACGCAGGTCATCGGTGATCTGGGCAGTCGCACCGTGACCGAGGCGATGGAGGCCGGCGAGATGCCCAAGACCATCTGGCGCGCCGTGCACTCCCACCTGGGCCTGCCCGCCCGCGACCGCTGACACCAACGGCCGCCACGTCGGCGTGTCGCCGACCATCGAACAGACGTTCGCATAGGCTCGTGCACAGGTTGATGTCTGAAGGACACCATCCACAGGCGGGTCGACGAGGCCCAGGAATGTCTGAGGGTCCTTCTAGCGTCGTAGATGACCGGCCACCCACGAACAGAACGGACCCCCCAGATGCCTCCCAGCGAAGCAGCGGTGAAGAACGCCAGTGCCTCTGTCGGCAAGCTCGCCGACAAGGCGGCCGAGAAGGCCCGCGGCGAGAAGAACAAGGCCCTCGACAACGCCATGGCCCAGATCGACCGCGCTCACGGCAAGAACGCCGTCATGCGTCTGGGTGATCGGGTCAAGGCGCCCATCGAGGTCATCCCCACCGGCGCCATGTCGCTGGACGTCGCGCTCGGCATCGGCGGCCTGCCCCGCGGTCGTGTCGTGGAGATCTACGGCCCGGAGTCCTCGGGCAAGACCACGGTCGCGCTGCACGCGGTCGCCAACGCCCAGCGGGCCGGTGGCGTGGCCGCGTTCATCGACGCCGAGCACGCGCTCGATCCCGACTACGCCCGCAAGCTCGGCGTCGACACCGATGCGCTGCTCATCTCGCAGCCGGACTCCGGTGAGCAGGCGCTCGAGATCGCCGACATGTTGATCCGTTCCGGCGCCCTCGACATCCTCGTGATCGACTCCGTGGCGGCCCTGGTGCCTCGCGCGGAGATCGATGGCGAGATGGGTGACAGCCACGTCGGCCTGCAGGCGCGTCTGATGAGCCAGGCCCTGCGCAAGATGACCGGTGCCATCAACGGCTCGGGCACCACGGCGGTCTTCATCAACCAGCTGCGCGAGAAGATCGGTGTCATGTTCGGCTCGCCGGAGACCACCACCGGTGGCAAGGCGCTGAAGTTCTACGCCTCGGTCCGCCTCGACGTCCGCCGCATCGAGACGCTCAAGGACGGCACCGACATGGTCGGCAACCGCACCCGCGTGAAGGTGGTCAAGACCAAGCTGGCCCCGCCGTTCAAGCAGGCTGAGTTCGACATCATGTACGGCCAGGGCATCAGCCGCGAGGGCAGCCTCATCGACGTCGGCGTCGACGCAGGCTTCGTCCGCAAGTCCGGCGCCTGGTACACGTACGAGGGCGACCAGCTCGGCCAGGGCAAGGAGAACGCGCGTCAGTTCCTGCGCGACAACCCCGATCTCGCCGAAGAGCTGGATCTGCGCATCAAGAAGCACCTCGGCGTCGGAATCCACGGTGCCGTCGATCCGGCCGAGGACGATCCGGCCGTCGCGCCGGTCGAGCCGCCCACCGACATCGAATTCTGATGGGGGCTGGGTTCTGATGGGTGCTGGGTTCTGATGGGCTGGTCTCAGCGTCAGGCCGAGGAGATCACCGATCCCGTCGAGGCCGAGGCGCTGGCCAAGCAGGTGGTCTACGACCGGTTGGCCACCTGCGCCCGCAGCCGGGCAGATCTGGCGCAGGTGCTCACCACCAAGGGAGTGCCGGCCCAGGTCGCCGCAGACGTGCTCGATCGCTTCGAGGAGGCGGGCCTGGTCGATGACGCCGAGTTCGCCCGGGCCTGGGTGGAGCAGCGGCAGAACGGCAAGGGGCTGTCGTCGCGGGCACTGGCCGCCGAGCTGCGGAGCAAGGGCGTCGATGACGAGGTCGCCCGCGACGCCCTGGGTCAGCTCGATCCCGACATGGAGGTGCGGGCGGCGCACGATCTGGTGCAACGCAAGCTGCGCTCGATGTCGCGCTTCGACGACGCCACCAAG
>JBBSRN010000079.1:0-10281 GCA_038242985.1 Propionibacteriales bacterium
CGGGAGTCACTCCGTGCCGGTCGACGGCGCCCGGAGTGATTCATCAGCGAGATCACGTGACTCCTCGGTGGTGACGGAGTGACTCGCGAGCGGGGTCGGGGCGAGGCGGGGCAGGAAGAACTGCACGATCGGGCCGATGGCCAGTGCGTACAGCACGGTCCCGACCCCGACGGTCCCGCCGAGCGCGAAGCCGATGACGAGCACCGTGATCTCGATCGTGGTGCGCCAGAACCGGACGCTGCGGCCCGTGTGGCGCACCAGCGCGAGCCACAGCCCGTCACGCGGTCCTGAGCCGAGATTCGCCGAGATGTACAGCGCGCCGGCAAAGCCGTTGCCCGCCACTCCCCCGACCAGCAGCAGCGCGCGCAGCACGAGGTCGTCGGGCTGCGCGATCAACCAGATGCCGAAGTCAGCCGCCAGGCCGATGACGATCACGTTGAGCACCGTGCCGACGCCGGGCTTCTGGCGCAGCGGGATCCACAGCAGCAGGACAACCGCTCCGGTGGCGATCACGACCTGACCGAAGGTCAGCGGCACGCGGTTGGCCACGCCTTCATGGAACACGTCCCATGGATCGAGCCCCAGGGTCGACTCGACGAGCATCGCCATCGTGAAGCCGTACAGGAACAGGCCGACGTTCAGCTGCACGAGGCGACGAAGCATGCGCCCATCGTGCCAGCCGCGAGCGGGGTCAGCCACAGGTCATTTCCTTCCGGCAGCGAGGTGGGCGCGGGGGCGACCACGTCGTGGTCGCCCCCGCATCCAGCGCCTGATGAATCAGCGAGCAGCCTGACCATCGACGTAGTCCGAGTCCTGCTGCTTCCACGAGAAGTGCGAGCGGAGCACCTTGCCGGTCGTCTCGATCGGGTGCCCTGCCTCCTTCTCACGCAGCTCGAGGAACTCGGCCCCGCCGTTGTCCTGGTCGTCGATGAACCGCTTGGCGAAGGTGCCGTCCTGGATCTCGGCGAGCACGTCCTGCATGCGCTGCTTCACGTCCGGGCCGATGATCCGCGGGCCGGACACGTAGTCGCCGTACTCCGCGGTGTCGGAGACGCTCCACCGCTGCTTGGCGATGCCGCCCTCCCACATCAGGTCGACGATCAGCTTCATCTCGTGCAGCACCTCGAAGTACGCGACCTCCGGCTGGTAGCCGGCCTCGGTCAGCGTCTCGAAGCCGGCCTGCACCAGGTGCGACACGCCGCCGCACAGCACCGCCTGCTCGCCGAACAGATCGGTCTCGGTCTCCTCGGTGAAGGTGGTCTTGATGACACCGGCGCGGGTGCCGCCGATCGCCTTGGCGTACGACAGCGCCAGATCCCACGCCGTGCCGCTCGCGTCCTGCTCGACCGCGATGATGTCCGGGATGCCGCGGCCGCCGACGAACTCACGGCGCACCGTGTGACCGGGGGCCTTCGGTGCCACCAGCACGACGTCGATGCCCTCGGACGGCGTGATGTAGCCGTACCGGATGTTGAAGCCGTGACCGAAGATCAGCGCGTCGCCGTCGACGAGGTTGGGCTCGATGGACTCGGTGAACACGTGGCGCTGGACCTGGTCCGGCGCGAGGACGACGATGACGTCGGCCTCCTCGACCGCCTCCGCCACGGTGCGGACCCGCAGGCCCTCGGCCTCGGCCTTCGCGATGCTCGTGGAACCCTCGGGCAGGCCGACGCGCACGTCGACCCCGGAGTCGCGCAGGTTCAGCGCGTGAGCGTGACCCTGGCTTCCATAGCCGATGACCGCCACATGGCGGCCCTGGATGATGCTGAGGTCTGCGTCGTCGTCATAGAACAGCTCGGCCACGGGATTGTCTCCTTCGGTGAAAAGAATGGTGCGGTTCAGCCGGTGTGCGCGCCCGGAACGGCGCGCAACGTGCGGTCGGTGATGGATCGGGAGCCGCGACCGATGGCCACGCGTCCGGACTGGGCGATCTCCCGGATGCCGAACGGCTCGAGGACGTTCAACATGGCCCTCAGCTTGGCCGCGTCGCCAGTTGCCTCGATGGTCACGGCGTCGGTGGCGACGTCGACCACCTTAGCCCTGAACAGCTGCACGGTCTCGAGCACCTGCCCACGGGTCTGGGCATCGGTCTTGACCTTGATGAGCATGAGCTCACGCTCGACCGCGCCGGAGGACTCCAGCTCGACGATCTTCAGGACGTTGATCAGCTTGTTCAGCTGCTTGGTCACCTGCTCCAGCGGCAGCTCGCCGACATTGACCACGATGGTCATCCGCGAGATCTCCGGGATCTCGGTGGGACCGACTGCGAGGGAGTCGATGTTGAATCCGCGGCGCATGAACATGCTCGAGACCCGGGCGAGCACGCCCGGAGTGTTCTCGACCAGCACGCTCAGGGTGTGAGTGGTCACAGGTCCTCCTCGTCCCAGGTCGGTGCCAGGTCGCGGGCGATCTGGATGGCGTCGTTGCTCGTGCCGGCATGGACCATCGGCCACACCATGGCGTCGCGCTCGACCACGAAGTCGATGACGACGGGGCGGTCGTTGATCGACATCGCCTTCTCGATGGTCGCGTCGAGATCGGCCTCGGAATCGCAGCGCAGCCCGACGCAGCCGTAGGCCTCCGCCAGCTTCACGAAGTCCGGGATCCGGCGCGCGCCGATCGACTCGGGCCCGGTGTTGAGATCGGTGTTGGAGTACCGCTGGTCGTACAGCAGCGTCTGCCACTGCCGCACCATGCCGAGCGAGGAGTTGTTGATGATCGCGACCTTGATCGGGATGTTCTCGATCGCACAGGTGGCGAGCTCCTGGTTGGTCATCTGGAAGCAGCCGTCGCCGTCGATGGCCCACACGACCTCGCCGGGCAGGCCGACCTGCGCGCCCATCGCGGCAGGCACGGCGTACCCCATGGTGCCGGCACCACCGGAGTTGAGCCACTGCCGCGGCCGCTCGAACGCGATGTAGTGGGTCGACCACATCTGGTGCTGGCCGACGCCGGCCGCATACGTGGCCTGCGGGCCGGCGATGGCGCTGATCCGCTCGATGACCGTCTGGGGGGCCAGGCCCTCCGCAGGCTTGTCGTAACCGACCGGGTAGCGCTCCTTGACGCCCAGCATCTGGGTCTTCCACGGGGTGCACTCCACAACCACGCCGTCCTCGGCGATCTGCTTGCGCAGGGCGACGACCAGATCGGCGATGACCTCGCGGCAGTCGCCCACGATCGGCACGTCCGCCGTCCGGTTCTTGGAGATCTCGGCCGGATCGATGTCGGCATGGATGACCTTCGCGCCGGTCGCGAAGCTGCTGAGCTGCCCGGTGACCCGATCGTCGAACCGCGCACCCAAGCAGATCAACAGATCGCTCTTCTGCAGCCCGGCGACCGCCGCCACCGTGCCGTGCATGCCGGGCATGCCCAGCTGCAGCTCGTGCGAGTCCGGGAACGCACCGCGGGCCATCAGCGTGGTCACCACGGGGATCTGGGTCAGCTCGGCGAGCTCGAGCAGCTCGGCCGCGGCATCGGCCTTGATGACTCCGCCACCGACGTACAGGATCGGCCGCTCGGCCGCCGCGATCAGACGGGCGGCTTCGCGCACCTGCTTGCCGTGCGGCTTGGTGGTGGGATGGTAGCCGGGCAGGGCGAGCTCGGAGGGCCAGGCGAAGATCGTGTCGGCCTGCAGCGCGTCCTTCGCGATGTCGACGAGCACAGGGCCGGGTCGGCCGGTGCCAGCGATGTGGAACGCCTCGGCGATGACCCGCGGGATCTCATCGGCCTCGGTGACCAGGTAGCTGTGCTTGGTGATCGGCATCGTGATGCCGCGGATGTCGGCCTCCTGGAAGGCGTCGGACCCGATCGACCCGCTCGCCACCTGACCGGTGATCGCGACCATCGGCACCGAGTCCATGTGGGCGTCGGCGATCGCGGTCACCAAATTGGTGGCGCCGGGGCCGGACGTGGCCATGCAGACACCGACGCGACCGGTGACCTGCGCGTATCCCTGGGCAGCGTGACCTGCACCCTGCTCGTGGCGGACCAGGATGTGCCGGATCGAGGAGTCGAACAGTGGGTCGTACGCCGGCAGGATCGCTCCGCCGGGGATGCCGAAGATCGTGTCGACCCCGGCCCTCTCCAGGGCGTTGACCAGGCTCTGGGCACCGGAGATGGTCTCACCGGTGGCGGTGCCGGTCGTGGCGGTGCCGGTGCCGGTCGTGGCGGTGCCGGTCGTGGCGGTGGTGGGCTGCTGGGTCATCGGTGGTTCCTTACTCACGTCGAGCGGAGCTCGGTGTGCTCAGTCGTGTCAGGTGGAGGGGCGTCCCGGTCGTCCGCATAAAAAAATCCCCCGGCCAGTGGCAAACGAGGGAGACGCGACGCCGGGAGGGCGTTCGCGTCATGCGACTACTACGAGAATGTCCACGCACACATCCACAGTCTCTCCCGGCGCTCCAACGTGGTCAAGTCGTGAGACGACTGCTTCCAGCATGTGGTCATTTCACCAGCTGGAGGTGCCGTAGTCCTTGAGGAAGACCCCGTGCACGTCCTCGCCGGCCTCACCGCGCACGATCGGGTCGTAGACCCGTGCCGCGCCGTCGACCAGGTCCAACGGGGCCTTGAAACCCTCGGCCGCCAGCCGCACCTTCGTGACGTGCGGGCGCTCGTCGGTGATCCAACCGGTGTCGACCGCCGTCATGAGGATGCCGTCGGTCTGCAGCATCTCACCGGCGCTGGTGCGGGTGAGCATGTTCAACGCCGCCTTGCTCATGTTGGTGTGGGGGTGACCGGGGCCCTTGTACTGCCGGGCGAACTGGCCCTCCATCGCTGACACGTTGACCACGTACGTCCGCCGCGACGGCGACGCAGCCAGCGCCGGCCGCAACCGGCTGATCAGGATGAACGGCGCCGTCTGGTTGCAGAGCTGGACCTCCAGCAGCTCGAGGGCATCGACCTCGCCCAGCATCTGGGTCCAGCTGTTGACCGTCACCTCGTCCGGGACCAGTCCTCCCGCGTCGACCCGCGACATGTCGGCCGATCCGGCCGACATGGCTTCGGCCGTGAACGCCGCCGCGGTGAGCTGATCTGCCACGGCTGCGTCGCCGGCGAGGACCGGATGGGCGTCGACCGAGCCCACCAGAGCTGCGGGGTGCAGGTCGCTGGTGTGCCCGAACGTGACCAGCTCGGGAAGCGGGCCGGCGGGCAGCGGGGCCGACTCGGCGTCGGCCAGCGGGGCGTAGGCGCCGGGCGTGCGACGCACCGTCTGGGCGGCGTTGTTGATGATGATGTCCAACGGTCCGGCCGCTGCCACGGAGTCCGCCAGCCCCATGACCTGGGCCGGGTCGCGCAGGTCGATGCCGACGATCCGCAGCCGGTGGATCCAGTCATCGCTGTCCGGCAGCGCGGTGAAACGGCGCACCGCGTCGTGCGGGAAACGCGTGGTGATGGTGGTGTGGGCGCCGTCGCGCAGCAGGCGCAGTGCGATGTACATGCCGATCTTGGCCCTGCCCCCGGTGAGGAGGGCCCGCTTGCCGGTCAGATCGGTGCGGGCGTCCCGCTTGGCGTGGTTCAGCGCGGCGCAGGCCGGGCACAGCTGGTGGTAGAACGCGTCGACGGTCGTGTACTTGGTCTTGCAGATGTAGCACGGCCGGGCGACTCCCAGGGTTCCCGCAGAGGCGCCGGTGGACGCCGAGACCAAGGCGATGCCGGCGGTCTCGTCATCGATGCGCGATGCCGAACCGGTGGCGGTGGACTCCACGACGGCCCGGTCGGCCGCCGCGATGGCATCGCGCTTGGAGATGCGTCGCTGCTTCTTGACGTCCTTGTAGAACTTGCCGCACGCACGGCGCAGCGCCACGTAGGCCTCATCCTCCTCGCCGAGGAACTGCGCCTGATCCAGGACCTTCAGGGCCGTGGCGAGCTCGTTCGCGTCGACGGCCATGGGCTCGATGTCCGCCGACATCAGCCGGTGATGGCGCCCTGCGAGGCGCTGCCGACCAGCTTGCGGTACTTGGCGAGCACACCGGTGGTGTACTTCGTCGGCAGCGGCTCCCAGCCGATCCTGCGAGCGTCGAGCTCGTCGGGATCGATCTCGACGTCGAGCGTCTTGTTGGCGACGTCGAGGGTGATGGGGTCACCGTCCTCGACGAAGGCGATGGGACCAGCGTCCACGGCCTCCGGCGCGACGTGGCCGACGCACAGGCCGGTGGTGCCTCCGGAGAACCGGCCGTCGGTCAGCAGCAGCACGTCCTTGCCGAGCCCGGCACCCTTGATGGCTCCGGTGATCGCGAGCATCTCGCGCATGCCGGGGCCACCCTTCGGGCCCTCGTTGCGGATGACGACGACGTCGCCGGCGGTGATCGTGCCGTCCTCGAGGGCGTCCATCGCAGCGCGCTCGCCGTCGAACACCCGGGCGGTGCCGCGGAACACGTCGGAATCGAATCCGGCACTCTTGACGACGGCACCGTCCGGTGCGAGCGATCCGTGCAGGATCGTGATGCCGCCGGTGCGGTGGATCGGCCGGTCGAGGGTGCGGATGACGTCGCCGTCGAGCTTCTGGGTGATGCCGGCGAGGTTCTCGGCCATCGTCCGGCCCGTGACGGTCATGCAGTCACCGTGGAGCAGTCCCGCGTCGAGCAACGCCTTCATGATGACGGTGGTGCCGCCGGCCTGGTCGACGTCGTTCATGACGTAGCGCCCGAACGGCTTCAGGTCGCCGAGGTGCGGGACCTGGTCGCCGACGCGGCTGAAGTCGGCAAGAGTCAGGTCGACCTCGGCCTCGCGAGCGATCGCCAGCAGGTGCAGCACGGCGTTGGTCGAGCCGCCGAGCGCCATCGTGACCGTGATGGCGTTCTCGAACGCCTCCTTCGTCATGATCTGGCGCGCCGTGATGCCCAGGCGGAGCAGTTCCACGACCGCCTCGCCGGACGCGACGGCGAAGTGGTCGCGGCGGCTGTCGATCGCCGGCGGGGCGGCAGATCCCGGCAGGCTCATGCCCAGCGCCTCGGCCGCGGTGGCCATCGTGTTGGCGGTGAACATGCCGCCGCAGGCCCCCTCGCCCGGGCAGATGGCGCGCTCGATCTTGTCGACCTGCTCGCGGCTCATCAGGCCGCGCATGCACGCGCCGACGGCCTCGAAGGCGTCGATGATGGTGACGTCCTTGCCGTCTACGTTGCCGGGCATGATCGAGCCGGCGTACAGGAACACGCTCGCCAGGTCGAGGCGCGCGGCAGCCATCAGCATGCCCGGCAGGCTCTTGTCGCAGCCGGCCAGCAGCACCGAGCCGTCGAGTCGCTCGGCCATCATGACCGTCTCGACCGAGTCGGCGATGACCTCGCGGCTGACCAGCGAGAAGTGCATGCCCTCGTGGCCCATGGAGATGCCGTCGGAGACGCTGATCGTACCGAACTCCAGCGGATAGCCCCCGCCTGCGTGCACGCCCTGCTTGACCGCCTTGGCCAACCGGTCCAGCGGCAGGTTGCACGGCGTGATCTCGTTCCAGCTGGACGCGACACCGATCTGCGGCTTGACCCAGTCGTCGTCGCCCATCCCCACCGCGCGGAGCATGCCGCGCGAGGCGGTGGCTTCCAGACCGTCGGTGACGGTGCGGCTGCGGGGTTTGATGTCGATCTCAGGGGTCTGGTCGTGCTGGTCTGCCATGGCCACAGCCTACGACCGAGGTCGGTGGCGCCGACCGAAGGTTCGGCCCTCAGCCGGACCCGGCTGGTCAGATAGCGTCCTCGGCATGCGCATCGCGTTCGTGAGCTCGATCGATGCCGCCGATCGCGACTCCGATCTGCCACTGCTGCTGACGGCGGGTCGCGCGGCCGGCGTCGACGTGGAGATCGCGGGCTGGGACGACCCCTCGGTGGTGTGGAGCGACATCGACCTCGTCGTGGTGCGCTCGTGCTGGGACTACATGGCTCGGCGCGAGGAGTTCCTTGGCTGGGCAGCGTCGGTGCCGCAGCTGATGAACCCGGCCGACGTGCTTGCCTGGAACACCGACAAGGTCTACCTGCGCCAGATCGCTGACGCCGGGGTTCCGGTCATCCCGACGCTCTGGGACGTCGCGCCCGGCGACGACCTGGGCGATCACGCCGAGTGGGTCGTCAAGCCATCGATCTCGGCCGGTTCGCGCGACACCGCCCGGTGGTCCTCCCCCGCCGATGTCCACGCGCACAGCCATGCGCTGCAGGCAGCCGGACGGACCGCGATGGTGCAGCCGTACATCGCCTCGGTCGACCACGAGGGCGAGACGGCGATCCTGTCGATCGGCGGCGAGTTCTCGCACGCCGTCGTCAAGGGCGCCCTGCTGCTGCGCGGCGAAGGCGTCCAGCAGGACCGCGACACCCGCGAGCAGATCAGCGCCCGGGTCCCCACGGACGCGCAGCTCGCCGTGGCCGAGGCCGCCCTGGCCGCCGTCGGGCCGGCCATGGGCGCGGCCGGGGACGAAGCGCCGGGACTGCTCTACTCGCGCGTCGATCTGGTCACCGGGCCCGATGGGGAACCGCTCGTGATCGAGCTGGAGCTCACCGAACCCAGCCTGTTCCTGCACACCAGCGCCGGCGCGGCGGCGCGCCTGGTCGACGCCGCCGTGGCGGCGGTCAGCTCGCGTTGATCTGGCCGTGCGGGTCACCGCCGGGTCGGTCGGGAGCACCACCGGGGTGGCGGGCCAGCCAGCTCTCACCAGCCTCGTGACCGGACTCGAACAGCGACTGCTGCTGCGCAGGCGTCAGGTCGAAGTCGGTCCACCGCACGCCCTTCGGCTTGGCGAAGATGCTGCGCTCGATGTTGACCGGATCGCTGACGTGTCGCACCTGGGTGGAGTCGACCGTCGTGTAGATCAGGCTCGAGATCAGCGAGATGGGGCCGGTGACCGGCTTGGCCAGCGCCTGTTCGTCCCACGGCGAGCTGAGCCGCACGCCGATCGTCGGCCACCGGCTCGGCTGGTCGTCGTCGCGGTCGAAGATCTCGATCGGATAGCTGCGCAGCAGGGACCCGTCAGCGAGCGTCGAGATGCCGTACCGACCCCGGAGGGTCGACGGCTCGAACATGAACGGGATGGCGGACGAGGCCCGCACCGCTCGCGCCACCGAGAAGTTCTCCGCCGCGAGGCCGTATCCCGCCAGGTCCCACGGCACGAAGACCAGCCGCTGGCGCGAGAGGTCGCTGGCGGTCACCACCAGCCGAAACGAGCGGTGGGGTGTCAGCGCGGAGCCCGGGTCGTCGAAGGCGAAGTCGCCGAAGGAGTGCACGCCGAGATCACCGAGGACGCCGCGCACCCAGTCCTCGAGGTGCTGGCCGCGGTACATGCCCTGGTGGAGCACGATGCCCAGACCGTTGGCCAGCGTCGGCCACCACGAGAACGCCTTGCTGAGAGCGCGACGGTCGAGCATGTCGGTGTAGTCCAGGGTGCGCATGATGTCGTCGACGCGGCTCATCGGCTCGCCGGCCTGTTGCATGGCCGCGATGATCGAGCCGACCAGGGCGCCGGCCGACGACCCGGCAATGCGAGCGAACGTGTAGCCGGCGTCGGCCAGGGCGACCGCCGCACCGACCAGCGCGATGCCCTTGACCCCGCCGCCCTCGAGCACCAGATCGGCCACCCGCGTGGTCGGCTCCGAGTTCGGTGTCGGGTCCGCAGCCATGGCCCCACCCTACGAAACCACCCCGACGCGGCGGCATCGTGCCAGACTCTGCGCTTGTGACATCCACTGCGGCCCACCTGCGCTACCACGACGTGACCAGCGCCGACGGCACACGCCTTCGTGCGTGGACCAACGACGCTGACGGCCCCACCGTCCTGGTGTCGAACGGTCTGGGCACCAGCCCGCACGCCTGGCCTTCCCTGCTCCAGCCCGACTGCGGCGTCCACGTCATCGGGTGGAATCACCGAGGTGTCGGAGGTTCGGCACGACCGGTCGACGGCCGGGTCGACCTGGACTCCTACATCGAGGACGCGATCGCGATCCTGGACGATGCCGGCGTCTCCTCGGTCGTCATCGCCAGCTGGTCGATCGGCGTGACCGTCGCCTTCGAGCTGGCCGCGCGTCATCCGGACCGGGTCACGGGGATCCTTGCCGTGGCGGGGGTGCCCGGCAACACGTTCAGCACGATGCTCGCTCCCCTGCACGTCCCCCGTCCGGTGGCACGCCTCGCGATGACCGGTCTGACCCGCGCCGCGACCCGGTTCGGACACCCGCTGGCCCCGGTCACCCGGCGCATCCCGTGGACGAACCTGACCACCGACATGCTGCGTCGCAGCCGGGTGATCAATCCTTCGGCCGACACCGCCGAGCTGCGCGACCTGGTGCAGGAATTCTTCATGACCCACCCCGC
>JBBSRN010000080.1:0-10109 GCA_038242985.1 Propionibacteriales bacterium
GCCACTGCCGCCTGAGTCGGCGCCGCCGGAGCCTGCGCCGCCTGACCTGCGCCGCCTGACCTGCGCGACAATGGCGCCATGCGCATCGATCTCAACGCCGATCTCGGTGAGTCGTGGGAACGCTGGCGGTCCGGCGAGGACGTCGAGCTGCTCGACATCGTCACCAGCGCCAACGTGTGCTGCGGCGCCTACGCCGGTGACGCCGACCTGATGCTCGCGACCTGCGAGGCCGCGGTCGAGCGCGGCGTCGCGATCGGGGCGCAGGTCGGGTATCCCGATCCGGACCGCTTCGGTCGGGTGGCGCTCGATCTCGAGGACTCTGCCCTGATCGAGACCATCCGCGCGCAGCTCGACGCCCTGGCCGCGGAGGCGGACGCCGCCGGTGGGGCGATCTCCTACGTCAGGCCGCACGGCGCGCTCTACAACACCATCGTGTCCGACGAGCGCCAGGCCGCTGCTGTCGTGGAGGCCGTCATCGCCTACGGGCTCCCCCTGCTCGGGCCGCCCGGCGCGATGTCGCTCCGACTTGCCGCCGCCGAGGGACTGCCGGTCGTCGCCGAGGGATTCGCCGATCGCGCGTACACCGCCGACGGCGCCCTGGTGCCCCGCGGCGAGCCCGGCGCGGTGCTCACGTCGCCTGCGGACGCCGCCGCGCAGGCGGTGTCGTTGATGACGCGCGTGGAGTCGATCTGCGTGCACAGCGACTCACCCGGCGCACTCGCGACCACTCGCGCCGTGCGACGTGCCCTGGAGGCCGCTGGCGCCACCGTGACGGGCCGCTAGCAGGCCTTGGTCTCCAGCTGGTCCACCGGGAGCTTGCCGAGTGCCTCGGTCTTGCCGGTCAACACGTCGATGAGCGCCCTCATCGCCGGTTCACCCGCGCCGTAGAGCGCCACCTTGGTGCCTGCCTGGCTGCTCTTCAGCGGGTAGGGACGATCGGTGGTGACGACGATGTCGGCCGCCCCGCCGGATGAGGTGTTGCCCAGCAGCTGGACGGTCGGTCCGCTGCCGATCGGGACGTCGAGGGCTTCGGCGGCCGTCGTGAACGCCGCGACCAGCTCGGGAGACCCGAACGGTCTGAACGAGGTGGGCTCGGGCGCGTCGTCGCAGGACTCGTCGACCATGGTGACCGCTGCGGCGCTGAGCCCGACCGCGTCCTTCAGGTGACTGCCGGGCTTGCCGGGCAGCTCCGGGGACGCGTCGGCATGCAGCACGTACGCGATGGTGCGTGCCGCCGAGGCACGCGCCTGAGCCTGGGGCAGGTCGCCGGACTTCAGGGCTGCCAGCATCGCGTCGTAGGCCTGCATGTTGTCCGCTGGCATCAGCGCCACGTCGCTGCCGGCCTTCACCGCCTCGACCGCCGCACGACCCCCCGGATAACGGCTCATGACCGCCCCCATGCCGAGGGAGTCGCTGACGACCAGCCCGTCGAAGCCGAGATTCTCGCGCAGGCCACCGGTGATGACCTTGCGCGACATCGATGCCGGCACACCCTTGTCGATGTACGGGACGTCCAGGTGTCCGGTCATCACGCCCGGCGCCCGATTCTTGATCGCCGCCTCGAACGGCACCAGGTCGTGGTCGCGCAGCCGTTTCGCGTTGCTGTCGAGCACCGGCAACCCGCGGTGGCTGTCGGTGCTGACGTTGTGTCCCGGGAAGTGCTTGACCACCGAGATGACCCCGGCCTCGGAGTACCCGTCGACGGCGGCGACGACGGCGCGGGCCACGGTCTGGGGGTCGGTTCCCGCCGATCGGCTGCCGATGATGGGGTCCGCAGCGCCGATCGTCACGTCACCGTCGGGTGCGAACACGGTGTTGAACCCGGCCGCCCGCAGCTCGGCTCCGGAGGCACGCGTTGCGGCGGTGACCGCCTCGGCACCGGCGGTCTCGTCGCCGGCGATGGCCGCACCGGCGGACATGAACGTGGGGAACGGGGTCAGGGGCGCGGCCAGGCGCGCGACCAGACCGCCCTCCTGGTCGATGGGGATCATCACCGGGACACCGCGCTCGGCGCCCGCCGATCGCATCTGGTCGTTGAAGTCCGTGACCGAGGCCAGCGGGTCGTCCGTCGTGACGTCGAGGATGCGGTTGCCCGTGACCATGGCGCCGGCGAAGTGCTGGTCGCGGATCAGGGCGAGCGACGACTCGTCGTCGAAGTGGCGTGCCACGATCAGCTGACCGGCCAGCTCCTTGAGCGTCAGGTCGTCCGCCTTCTGCTCGGCCTGGCGGCGTTCGGCCGCCGTCGGGCCCCAGCCGGGCGGCTCCTGCGGCGACGGCGACGCGGAAGCCGAGGCGGACGGCTTGGCGCCGGCCGCGGGGGCGGGATCGTCGCCACCTCGGCTCAGCACCGTCACGACCGACACGGCCACGATCAGCAGCACGACGACAGCGACGGCCGCGAGACGCTGGGGAGCACGCATGTCAGGCAGCCACCACGTGGGTGACGGGCATGCTCGAGTCGACGGGCAGGTCCAGCGGCGAGGGCGGCAGTCCCCGACGCACGACCTCAGCGCCCAGGGCCGCGACCATGGCACCGTTGTCGGTGCACAGTCCGATGCGCGGCACCCTCAACTCGATCCCAGCGGCAGCGGCCCGCTCCTCGGCCATGGCTCGCAGACGACCGTTGGCCGCGACACCACCGCCCACGATCAACGTGTCGATGTCGTGCTCGCGGCACGCAGCGACGGCCTTCGCGGTGAGCACGTCGCACACCGCTTCCTGGAACGAGGCGGCGATGTCACTGACCCGCACGGGTCGACCCATGCGGCGTTCGTGCTGCACGTGCCTCGCCACCGCGCTCTTCAGCCCGGAGAAGGAGAAGTCGTAGCGGTGACGGTCACGGTCGCGGCCCTGCGTGAGCGCACGCGGGAACGCGACGGCGGCCCGGTCACCGTCGCGGGCCTGGCGGTCCACGTGCGGACCGCCGGGATACGGCAGGTCCAGCAGGCGCGCCACCTTGTCGAAGGCCTCGCCGGCGGCGTCGTCGATGGTCTGCCCCAGCAACGTGATGTCGGAGGTGATGTCGTCGACGAGCAGCAGCTCGGTGTGACCGCCGGACACCAGCAACGCGGCGACGCGGCGGTCGAACCGGCCATGCTCGAGCTGATCGACCGCGACGTGGGCGGCCAGGTGGTTGACGCCGTAGAGCGGCTTGTCGTGGGCGAGCGCCAACGCCTTGGCGGCGGCCACGCCGACCAGCAGCGCTCCGGTCAGTCCGGGTCCGGACGTGACGGCGATGGCGTCGACGTCCTGCACACGAACCCCTGAATCGGCGTACGCCTGCTGGAGCGTGGGGACCATCGCCTCCAGGTGCGCGCGGCTGGCGACCTCCGGCACGATGCCCCCGAAACGCACGTGCTCCTCCATGCTGGAGCTGAGCGCGTGGGCCAGCAGCTCGGTGCCACGGACGATGCCGACACCGGTCTCATCGCACGAGGACTCGATGCCCATCACCAACGGTTCGACCACCCGCTCATTGTGGCAGGCGGTTGATCGTCGTCTGGCGTCACGGCGCGCTCGGTCGACGCTGGTGCTGCTCGGTGCCGCGCTCCCGCTTCGCAGCGCGGGCCGCGTACTCCTGCTCGTCCAGCTCCTTCGCCCGCTCCATGGTCGGCGCGGTGCCCCCATGTCGTGCCGGTGCCCACCACTGCCCCTCGGGACGGAGCGGGTACTGCTCGATGGCGTGGTCCAGCAGCGCCGCCATGGCCTCCCGCAGTCGTTGCGTCTCGGCCACGGGGTCCTCGCCGCTGACGTCCAGCGGTGCGCCGACGTGCAGCCCGATCGTCCTGCCGCGGCCCGTCAGGTCACCGTCGTGGTCCTTGGTCTTGAGCAGCTGCGTGCCCCACGTGACCATCGGGATCAACGGGACCCCGGCCTCCGCGGCCATGCGGACCGCGCCGGACTTGAGCTCCTTGATCTCAAAGGAACGGCTGATCGTGGCCTCGGGGAAGATGCCGACGATCTCGCCGGCGCGGGCGTAGTCCACCGCATCGCAGTACGACTGCTCACCGTTGGTCCGATCCACCGAGATGTGGTGGAAGGAGCGCATCAGCGGTCCCGAGATCTTGTGGTCGAAGGCGTCCTTCTTGGCCATGAACCTGACCAGGCGACCGCTCGGCTGGGCTGCGAGTCCGTCGAAGACGAAGTCGACGTACCCGATGTGGTTGGCGGCGAGGATGGCTCCACCGGTGCGGGGGATGTTCTCGGTGCCGGAGGTCTGGAACTTCATTCCCAGCAGCTTGAACAGCGTCTTGGCCGTCAGGATCGTGGCCGGGTACGTGACGTCGCGCATCTGCTCAGACTAGTGCAGACGCGTGCGCCCGCCGCGCGAGCGAGAGGCGTTCTCGGCTCAGGAATCCTCGACCACGTGGACCGCGGCCTCCTCGGCGCTGGCACCGGCGCCGTCGATCCCGACGTCGTCACCGATCAGGTCGGACTCGACGTCCTCCCCGACACCCTCGTCCGGGTCGACCAACCGGCCTGCGCGCTCACGCCCGACCTCGCCGCCGACCTGCTCGCCCTGCTGCTCGTACGGATCCGGCTCGGCATTCTCCTGCGCGAGACGCTGGTCGAACGACTCACCCTCCAGTGCCTCCTCCGCCGTGGTGCCGAAGCCCTCACCGCGGTAGGACTCCGGCGGCGAGATGCCCTCGTCGAGCACGTCGTCGACCCCGCGGTCCTCGAGCGTGTCGTCAGGCTGCAGCTGGTCGAGGTTCTCGCTCTGCTCCATCTGCTCGGCTCCGTCGTCGGGCGTCATCTCAGTCATGACCCCAGCCTTTCACGACGGCCCACAGACGCAACGTGAGCATCGAGCTCGATCTCGACCAGGTGATCGCGGTGGGCGAAGCCCGAGACCTGCACCATCGTGGCGGCCGGCCGGATCGAGTCGAACAGCTCATGATGCGCGCGACCGATCTCGGCCATGTGAGCGATGTCCGCGACGAACATGCGGGTGCGCACGACGTCCTCGACCTCGAGTCCAGCAGCACGCAACGCCGTCAACGCGATGCCGAACGCGATGCGCGCCTGCTCGTAGGGGTCTCCGACACCCGTGACCTCGCCGCCGACCGTCGCAGTCGTGCCTGCGACCCAGACCGTGTCGCCGACCCGCACGGCACGGGAGTACCCCACGCTGTCCTCCCACGCATTGGCCTCCCCCGTACTGGCCTCCCCGGTATTGGTCTCCCGGGTACTGGCCTCCCCCGCATCGACATCGGCCGGATCCGCGACCGCCAGGTCGCGCGAGCTGACGTTCTTCCTCATCGTGGCTCCTCGATCGCCCGTTCGGTGAGCTCCAGCTCCATGATCACTGCGTCGGTGCCGTCCGGATAGTACTGACGTCGCCGGTGGATCTGGGTGAAGCCGGCCGACGCGTAGAGCGCCAGCGCCGCGGCGTTGTCCTCCGCGACCTCCAGCAGCATGCGGTTGGCGCCGCGTCGCATCGCGTGGTCGATCAGATGAGCGAGCATGCCGCGTCCCGTCCCCTGACGCCGCGCCTGCGGCATCGCCGCGATGCGGTCGAGGTCGGCGGTCTTCTCGACGACGCGCACGACGCCGTACGCGTCACCCGACGTGCTGAGCAGCACGTCCTGGGCCGGGTCGGCGATGGCGGCCCCGATCAGCGCCGCACCCCATGCCGCGGGACCGAAGCACGTGATCTCGATGGCTCGCAGCGCGGTGACGTCCGCTGGTGCCGCGGGGCGAACCGTCAGGTGGATCACGGCGCGATCCCTACCCGGCAGCGCGCGGCTGGGCGTCGGGTCGCCGCAGGTACAGCGGCTCCAGCGGCAGGTCGACGTGACCACCACCGGCGACCAGGTCTGCCAGTGCTGCTGCGCGCGGCAGCAGGTCGCCCCGTGCGTCGAGGACGTTCGCGTACAGGGTCGCGCCGGGTCCGAACGCGGGCCGGCCCGGGAACCGGTCGGCCAGATCCGCCGGAGCCAGCACGTGCGGACCGTCGAGGCGCGAGCCGTCGGCGGCGTAGCGGGCCCAGTAGACCTCCTTGCGCCGCGCGTCGGTGGCGACGAGGAACTCCACGCCGGAATCGACATCGGCGGCGATGACGTCGAGCGTGCACACGCCGTGCGTGGTGAGGCCCAGGGTGGACCCGAGCGTCAGCGCCGTGACGACGCCCACGCGCAGACCGGTGAAGGGGCCGGGCCCGACGCCGACCGCCACGTCGGTCAGGTCCGCCATCGCGGCGCCGGCGCTCTTCATCGCGGTGCGGATGGTGGGGGCCAGCTGCTCGCCGTGCGCCATCGCTCCGCTCGCCGAGGCTTCACCGATGACCGACGAGCCGTCATGGACAGCCGCTGTGATCGCGGCGGTGGCGGTGTCGAACGCAAGCAGCAGCACGACCCGAGCCTATCGGCGAACCCTGGGGAGTCACTGCGTCACCGCCCGCGAGTCACTCAGTAGCGACCAGGAGCGCGCGCGTGGCCACCCAACTGTGACGCAGTGACTCCCCAGCGGTGACGCAGTGACTCCCCAGCGGTGACGCAGTGACTCGCGAGGGTCAGCCGTGGGAGTCCGCGAGCACCGTGGAGCGCAGCGGGACGCCGGCCCAGCGAGGTCCGCGGGGCTTGATGGTGACGACGCGGGGGGCGGCGTCCTCGCCGGGATCGGGCTCGATCTCGCCTTCGTGCGGGGTGCCCAACGGGTCGATCGGTCGCGGCCCGCGGACCTCGATGCGCACGTGCAGCCAGCTGTCGTTGAGGTGCTCGGCCATCCCGTCCCCCCACTCCACGACGGTGATGGCCTTCTCGGCCGCGGTGTCCAGGTCGATGTCATCGATCTCGGTCGCGCCCCCGAGCCGGTAGGCGTCGACGTGCACGAGATTCGGCCCGTCGACGAGCGACGGATGCTCGCGGGCGAGCACGAAGGTGGGCGAGGTGATCGGGCCGCGCACGGCGAGCGCGTCACCCAGACCCTGGGTGAAGGTGGTCTTGCCGGCCCCGAGATCGCCGGACAGCACCAGCAGGTCGCCGGCGTCCAGCAGTCGGCTGACGCGCCGCGCCAGGTCCTTCATGAGATCCGGCGTGGGCACCTCGCGCGAGAGCCACAGCGTCTTCGCGAACTCGATCAGCGGACCCTCCTGGCCGACCGGATGGTAGAACCTGCGCGACCAGAACTGCACCGTCTCGGGCAGCTCTTCGCGCACGTGCAGCCAGATGCCGTCCTTGCCCCGCTCCTCGGCGGTGTCCTCCGCGACGCCGACCATGGCCGACGCGACGCCTCGGTCCTGCAGGTCCGGATCCACCGCGACACGACGCAACCCGAGCAGACCGGTTCGACTCTCATCGAACAGCAACGCACCCATGGGGTGGTTGCGGCGCTGGACCAGCAGGCCGCCCGGCCCGGCCAGGACCTCCCGGACGGACTCGACCGTCTCGTCCAGAGCCGTCGACGGAGGATCGAGCAGCTGGCGGGCCCCGAACGATCGATGGATGACGTCGACGACCTGCTCCGCGTGCTCGGGGCCTGCGTCGATGACGTTGAGGGCGGTCACGACATGTCCTTGCGCACCTGGTCGACGACGTCCTCGATCGCTTCGGTGACCTGCTGGTGCTCCTCGAGCACCACCATGTGTCCCGCGCCCTCGACCACGACGAGCCGAGCCCCCTCGATGTCCCTGGCCAGCCGCCGGCTGTGCGCGAGGGGAGTCATCTGGTCCTCGGTCCCGCACACCACCGTCGTGTGCGCTGTGGCCACGATCTCGAGGCCGGGTCGAAGATCGAGGCCGATGAGATTCGGGTAGAAGTTGGTGAGCACGTGCAACGGCGCCTGCAGCAGCATCTCGTTGGTCATGTCCACATGGCGCTCCTCCGCGTACGGACCAAGGGCCCAGCGCCGGATGATGGAGAAGCTGTTGAACGCCCGCCCCCACTCCAGGAGCGGACTGGCGACGCGCAGCAGCGGCAGGATGCGGCGCAGCGCCGGGCTGCCGCGCATCAGCCGACCGGAGCTGGTGCTGATCAGCACCACACCGCGGACCCGGCGCTCGAACAGGTCCGGATCGTCCATGGCCAGCTGCATGATCGTCATGCCGCCCAACGAGTGGCCGACCAGGATGACCGGTCCACGGGGAGCGACCTCGGCCAGGACGGTCGCGAGATCGGCGGCCAGATGGTGCATCGTCGAGCTGGTCGCCCCGGAACGACCGGATCCGCCGTGCGATCGCTGGTCCATGAAGACCAGGCGCACGGTCCCCCGCATCGCCAGCCGCTGGTAGTGCCAGGTGTCGAGGGTGCACACCCAGCCGTGCACGAACACCACGACCGGAGTCCTGCGGTCGGCCTCGTCGACCTCGACATTGATCGACACCCCGTCGTGGGACGTGACGGCGAGCGGGGTCGAGTGCACCGATCCGAACTCGATCTCCTCGCCCCGTCGCAGGCGTCTGGCCTGCTGCACGCGACCGTTCAGGAGGGTGGCGCTCAGGCCCGTCGCGACGAAGGCTCCAGCCGTGACGGCAACACGCGAGGTCCGATTCATCGCGCTCCACGATAGGTGCGGACGACACGACCGCCGACGCGGGTCACCATCTCGTACGCGATGGTGCCAGCGGCGATGGCCCAGTCCTCGGCGCTCGGCTCGCCGTCGGACCCCGGCCCGAACACGGTGACGACGTCGCCGCGACGGGCGTCGCGGTCACCGAGATCGACCACGATCTGGTCCATGCACACCCGTCCGACCTGCGGAACCGGTGCTCCACGGAATCCGCACGCCATGCGGCCCGAGGCGCTGACCGGCAGCCCCTCGGCGTAGCCGAGCGGGACCAGGCCCAACGTCGTCTCACGATCGGTGGTGAAGGTGTGCCCGTAGGACACCCCGGTGCCCGCCGGCACGCGTCGTGTGGCGGCCAACCGCCCGCGGAGGGTCATCACCGGGGTGAGCACCGCGTCGTGGACCAGTCCGGGCGCCGGGTTGATGCCGTACGTGGCGATGCCGACCCGGACCAGGTCGAAGTGTGAGGACGGTCGGACCAGCGTGGCGGCGGAGTTGGCCAGGTGGCGCAGCCCTGGATCCAGACCGGTCGCCGCCATCTCGGCGACGGCCGCCAGGAACACCCGCTCCTGCTGCTCGTTGGCCGGGTGCTCCGGCTCGTCGGCGCACGCGAGGTGCGACCAGACCCCGGTGATCTCGACCCGCCCCGCGGACTGGTGCGCTGCTGCGGCCTCGACCAGACGGGACCAGTCGGGTCCGCGTGCACCGTTGCGGGACAGACCGGTGTCGACCTTGAGCTGGGCCCGCGGACGTGAACCGGCCGCCACGATCTGGTCGAGCTGCTCGACCGAGGACGCGGTGACCTCGATGTCGGCGTCGACGGCGCCGCGGACGTCCTCATCCGGTGCGGCCAACCAGCACAGCAGCGGGCCGACATCACCACCGGCACGCAGCGCGAGTGCCTCGGCGACCGTGGCCACGCCCACCCAGCCCGCACCGGCTTCACGCGCGGCACGGGCGATCGGCAGCGCGCCGTGCCCGTAGCCGTTGGCCTTGACCACGGCCATCAGGGCCGAGGACGGGGCACAGGCCGCGAGAGCCGCCACGTTGTCGCGGTACGCGTCGAGATCGACGACCGCCTCGGCCTGCGGGCCGGTCATGCCCAGTCACCGCGCAGCACGTCGGTCAACGATCCGTCCAGGAACGCCGCCACGGTGGCAGGCAGCTGCCGGGCGACGTCGGAGGCGGTCAGCGGTCCACCGGCCGCCACCGCCGCAGCCCCGTGCAGGAACGCTCCGACCGACGCCGCCTCGAACGGTTCGAGCCCGGTGGCGAGCAACGAGCCGATGAATCCGGCCAGCACGTCGCCGGCGCCAGCCGATCCGAGCCAGGGGGTACCACTGAGATTGACGCGCACCCGGCCGTCGGTGGCCGCGATCACGGTGCGCGGTCCCTTGAGCAGGACCGTCGCCGCGTAGCGCTGGCTCGCGCGCCGGGCGTGACCCAGCGGGTCGGCCTCGACGGCGGGGCGGTCGACTCCGAGCATCCGGGCCAGCTCACCGGCGTGCGGGGTCAGCACCAGCGGCGTGGACGCCGATTCCTGGACGTGCTCCAACGCCGACGCGTCGACCACCACGGGAACACCGTCGGTGAGCACCGACGCC
>JBBSRN010000081.1:0-10109 GCA_038242985.1 Propionibacteriales bacterium
CGCCCGCGACCTGTTCATCCGGCATGCCTTGGTGCAGGGCGAGTGGCGCACGCAGCACCGGTTCTTCGAGGCGAACCAGCAGATGATCGCCGGCGTCGAGGAGCTCGAGGACCGCCTGCGCCGGCGCGACCTGCGGGTCGACGACGACACGCTCCATGCGTTCTACGACCAGCGTCTGCCCGAGCACGTGGTGTCGGTCCGGCACTTCGACAGCTGGTGGAAGAAGACCCGGCGCGATCACCCTGCCCTGCTGGACTTCGATCCGGCGATGCTGAGCCGCAGCACTGAGGAGGCCGAGGATGAGTTCCCCCGCGAGTGGCACTCCGACGGCGAGTCCTACCCGTTGACCTACGCCTTCGAACCCGGGCTGGACGACGACGGCATCACGATCGACCTGCCGATCCAGCGGCTGCTCACCGTCGACCGACGGGCGTTCGACTGGCACGTGCCGGGGCACCGCGTCGAGCTGGTCACCGAGCTGATCCGATCCCTGCCCAAACGACTGCGGCGCGAGTTCGTCCCCGCGGGGCAGTTCGCCCCGCGTCTGGTCGAGGCGATGGACACCGGCGCCGCCGACCTGAGCGACGAGCTGGCCCGGCAGATGCGACTGCTGAACGGCACTGTCGTCTCAGCCGGCGACTTCGACTTCACGAACCTGCCACCGCACTTGCGGGTCACCTTCCGGGTGATGGCGGACGGCACCGAGATCGGGCGCGGCAAGGATCTGGAGGCGCTGCGTCACGATCTGGCCGATCAGCTGCGCGCAGACCTGACCGAGGTCGCGCAACGGGCCGAGCGATCGGGCCTGCGCACCTGGCAGGTCGGCACCGTGGAGCGGACGGTCACCGCCGGTCAGATCACCGGCTACCCAGCCCTGGTCGATGAGGGAACGTCGGTCGGACTGCGCATCCTCGACACCGCCGCGGAACAGCAGGTGGCCATGATCAAGGGTCAGGCGCGTCTGCTGTCGTTCGCCCTGCCGACGCCGGTGACTCATCTGGGACGGACCCTGGACCTGCACGCCAAGCTGTTGCTCTCGACCGGTCCGCACCGCGACGCCGCCGAGGTCATCGAGCAGTGCTGGCTCGCCGCGCTGGAAGCTCTCGTGGTGCGCCATGGCGGCCCGGTGTGGGACGAGGCGTCGTACTCGTTGCTGCACGAGGTCGTGCGGGCCGACGCCCACCCCGAGACCGAGCAAGCCGTGCAGAGCGTGCTGATGGTGCTTCGTGCGCTCGGCGATGTCACCCCGCTGCCGGACACCGAAGCCGGCGACGACGTCCGGGTCCAGCTGTCCTGGCTGGTCTACCCCGGCTTCATCCGTGACACCGGGGTCGACCACCTGCGGCGCCTGCCGCTGTACCTGCAGGCGGCACGACGCCGACTGGAGGCACCCTTGAACGACGAGCTCGTCGCCGCACAGGACCTGGAGGCGCGGTTCCACGCCCGCACGGCGGACCTCTCACCGGCTGCCCGGCTCGCTCCCGCCGTCCAGCACGTGCGCTGGGCGCTGGAGGAGCTGCGTCTCAGCCTGCTGGCGCAGCATCTCCGGACGGCGTTCCCCGTGTCGATCAAGCGCGTGACAGCACTGGTCGACGCGCTCCAGGCCCCACCAGGCTGAGGCTCAGCCGACGCCCATCAGGTCGATGACGAAGACGAGCGTCTTGCCGGACAGCTGGTGCCCGCCGCCGGCGGGGCCGTAGGCGAGCTCGGGCGGGCAGACCAGCTGACGCCGGCCGCCGACCTTCATGCCGGGGATGCCCTCCTGCCAGCCCGCGATCAACCGCGGCAGCGGGAAGTTGGCGGACTGGCCGCGGTCCCACGAGGCGTCGAACTGCTCACCGGTGTCGAACTCGACCCCCACGTAGTGCACGTCGACGACGCCACCGGGAACGGCCTCGGCGCCGTCACCCTCGATGATGTCGGAGATCTGCAGCTCAGTGGGCGCGGGGCCCTCGATGAAGTCGATTTCAGGCTTTTCAGTCATGCCTTCGATCCTTGCACATCGACGTGGACCACCGCATCGAGGTTGAGGGGGCCGTAGACGTGCGGGAAGGTCTGCGCAGCACCCTGCACGGGATCGAGCTGCCACGGTGACGTCAGGCGGTCGGTGTCGATCGTGAGCACCAGCAGCTCGTCGACGTCGGCGTAGAACATCGAGCGGACGCCGGCGGTCTGCTCGGCCCGCGAGCAGTGGATGAACCCGATCTCGTCGAGGGTCGCGCCACGAGTGGACACGCGGTACTCCCCCGCAGCCAGGGCCGCGTTCCAGTCACTGGGGAACGCGAGGTGGAAGATCTTCATCGAGTGGGTCGGCTCGACATCAGAAGCCGATGTCCTCGGCGGTGTCGTTCAGCCGCGTCATGGATCGGGCGAACTGCTCGATCTCATCGACGGACCAGTCGGCCAGGATCTCGTTGAGGCGCGCCCGCGAGGAGCCGCGGTACTCCTCGATGGCCCGGCTTGCCACGGGTTCTGCGACCAGCAGCTGGGCCCGGCCGTCGTCTGGATCAGCCACGCGTGAGACCAGGTTCATCCGTTCCAGCGCCGCGATGGCGCGGCTGGCGGTCGACTTGTGCACGCCGAGTGCCTCGGCGAGCTCGGAGCCGCGGATCCCGTCGACGGCGTCGCAGATGATGATGAGGAACAGGAACGTCCCGTAGTCGAGGCGGGGGTGGATGCTCTCGAGCCGGCGCAGGGAGTGCACCCGGACCCGCCGGATGAACCGGGCGAGCTCGACGTCGAGGTCGACGAAGTCGGACAGGTCGCGGTTCATGCCCACCAGTCTAGGATGCCCGCTCAGCGCAGCTCGGCCGAACTCAGCCCGAGCAGACGCCGCGCCACGATGAGCTGCTGGATCTGTTGGGTTCCCTCGAAGATGTCCAGGATCTTGGAATCGCGGGCCCACTTCTCGATCAGCAGCGTCTCGCTGTAGCCCAGGGTGCCGACCAGCTCCACGCAGCGCAGCGTGATGTCGTTGCCCACTCGACCGGCCTTGGCCTTGGCCATCGAGGCCTCCATCGAGTTCGGCTTGCGGTTGTCGGCCAACCAGGCCGCCTCCAGGGTGAGCAGGAGAGCGGCCTCCCAGTCCGCCTCCATCGAGATGAAGGTGGCGGCAGCGTGCGACTGCACCGCCAGCGGCCGGTCGTAGTCGATCTCGACACCGGCCTCGGCAAGCAGCTCCCGGGTGTCCTCCAGCGCCGCTCGAGCGCAACCGACCGCCATGCCGGCGACGATCGGACGCGTGTTGTCGAAGGTGGCCATCGCGCCGCCGAAGCCCTGCTTGGTGTCGATGTCGGGGCTGCCGAGCAGATTCTCCGCGGGGACCCTGCAGTTCTCGAGGACGATCACGGCGGTGTCGGAGGCACGGATGCCCAGCTTGTGCTCGAGCCGCTCCACCCGGATGCCAGGGGTGTCCTTGGTGACCAGGAACGACTTGATCGCGGCTCGACCGCGCGTGCGGTCCAGCGTGGCCCACACGACGACCGAGTCCGATCGCTCGCCGGCGGTCACGTAGATCTTCTCGCCGTTGAGGACGTAGACGTCGCCGTCCTTGACCGCCGTGGTGGTGATGGCGGCGGAGTCAGAGCCGAAGCTCGGCTCGGTGATGGCCATCGAGGCCCAGGTGCCCGCGAACCGCTTCAGCTGCTCGGGGTTGGCCACGGCGGCGATGGCGGAGTTGCCGAGCCCTTGACGCGGCATCGACAGCAACAGGCCGACGTCTCCCCAGCACATCTCGATGACCGACAGCGCCGATGACATGTTCGCACCGTTCTTGACGGTGGCGTCATCGGCGATGTTGCCGCCGACGCCGGCGGCTCCGGCGCCCTGGCCCTGCCCGGAGTCGGCCATGCCGTCGACCAGCGAGGCGAGCAGGTCCAGCTCCTTGGGGTAGCTGTGCTCGGCGAGATCGTACTTGCGGGAGTTGGCGCGAAGGAAGCCCTCCGCGACGTCGTGGGCCTGCTTGACGAAGGCCCGGAACTTCTTCGGGGTGTCGAGATTGATCATGATGTGTGGTCCGTCCTCAGACGAGGACTGCTCCTTCCATGAGGCCGACAGCCCGCAGATCGCGGTACCAACGCTCGACCGGGTGTTCCTTGACGAATCCGTGTCCGCCGAGCAGCTGGACGCCGTCGGTGCCGATCTTCATCCCGTGCTCGCTCGCGAGTCGTCGGGCGAGCGCGATCTCCCGCGAGCAGTCCTTGCCCCGCTCGGCACGCGATGCGGCCTTCAGCGTCACCAGGCGCATCCCCTCCAGCTCGATGGCGATGTTGGCGACCATGAACGCCACCGACTGACGATGGGCGATGGGTTCGCCGAAGGCGTGACGTTCCTTGACGTAGGGCGAGACGTAGTCGAGCACGGCCTTGGCCGTCCCCATCGCCAGGGCGGCCCAGGCCAGTCGTGACAGCCGGATGCACTCGCGGTAGTCATCGATGGAACCGGCGCCGAGCACCGCATCGGCGCTGATCTGGACATCGGTCAGCAGCAGTCGGGACAGTCCCGCGGCGCGCAGCCCCATGCTGGGGTCGTCCTGGATCGTCAGACCCGGCGTGCTGGACTCCAGCAGCACCAGGCCCGGCGTTCCGTCCAGGTCGACGGCCACCACGAACAGCTCGGCCTCGGTTCCACGCACGACCGCGGACTTGACCCCGTTGATGACGTATCCGGTGTCGGTCCGAACAGCCTTCGTCTGCAGGACGAACGGATCGAACAACGGACGGGGCTCGGCCACCGCCAGAGCAGCGGCCGGGATGTCGTCGCCGGCGAAGGCCGGCAGATAGCTCTGCTGCTGCGCGTCCGAACCCCACAACGAGATCGCCGTGGCGACCGCCGATGGTGCCAGGCACGCCACGGCCTGACCCATGTCGCCGTGCGCAAGCGCCTCGGCGACCAACACTCCGCTGACGACCGATCGTTCCTCGCTGAGCCCCCCGAGCTTCTCGGGGATGTTCAGCAGGGTGAGCCCGAACTCGCCGGTCTGGGCCAGCACCTCCTGGGGCGTGGTCGCGGCATCCTCGGCCTCACCGGCGCCCGGGCGCAGCACCTGCGCAGCGAATTCCTCGATGACGCCGACGATCATCTGCTGGTCCTCGGTCGGCGTCAGGTCGAACACGCCGGTCCCGGTGGATCGCTGCAGACGCGTCGGAGCGCCGGAGCCGGTGACCTTCTTGAAGGTGCGGCCGCCGGCGGCCGCGGCCTGGAATCCGCGCCGGGACCCGTGGTAGACGAGCCGCTCGGTGCTCTCGCGCAGACCGAGTCGGTCGATCACCTCCAGGCTGGCGATGCGGTTCAGCACGGACAGGCCGAGCGTCATGGGATCTTTGCTGGTGGCCACGGGGGCCTCCTCAGGATGCGGGACGAGAAGCAGGCGATTCCGACAAGGTAGCTCGAAGATGTAACTCGCAGTTACACCAACGAGCACCGATCGTAGCCGACGCCGGGCCATCGTGGGGGATGCCCGGGCCCGCACGCGCTCTCGATAGGGTGACTCGGTGCCTGAGAGCGAGCAGTCCCGACCCCTTCCCGGCGGCGGATCCATCCGTCCGATCACCCGCTGGGGAGCTCCCGTCATGCACCGCGAGCTGGCTGACGTCACGGTCTTCGACGACGAGCTGGCCGCCCTGGTCGGCGACATGGTCGCCACGATGCACGCCGCGCACGGCGTCGGGCTCGCGGCCAACCAGGTCGGCGTCGATCTCAAGGTCTTCGTGTTCGACTGCCCCGACGACGACGAGGACCGGGTCACCGGTGTCGTGTGCAATCCGGTCCTGACGTTGCCGACGGGCAAGGATCGCGAGCTGGAGACGGCCGACGAGGGCTGCCTGTCGCTGCCAGGTGCCTTCAGCGAGTGCGCTCGACCCGACCGCTCCCGGGTGACGGGGGTCGACCACACCGGCGCAGCGGTCGAGTTCGACGGATCCGGACTGTTGGCCCGCTGCCTGCAGCACGAGACCGATCATCTGTTCGGCACCGTCTTCGGCGACCGGGTGCCAGCGAAGGCCCGCAAGAAGCTGCACAGGCAGCACGAGGAGCTCGCCGACGGCTACCCCGACGACTGGCCGGTCACGGTCCTGGCGGACGCGGACGCGGAGTAGCCGCAGGCGTCCGTCACGCGCGCAGCTGCCAGCAGGCCACGGCGACCGAGGCCGCGGCATTCAACGAGTCGATGTCGGCGGCCATCGGGATGGTGACGCGCAGGTCGGCGCCGTGCTCCCACCGCTCGCTGAGTCCGTGCCCCTCCGAGCCCACGATGAGGGCGAGACGATCGATGTCGGCAGGAATCTCGTCGATGGCGACCGCTCCCCCGCCCACCGTGAGGGCGCACGTGGTGAAGCCCGCGCTGCGCAGGAGCTCCGGCGCTCCGTACCAGTCCTCGATCCGCGCGTACGGGAGCCGGAACACCGTGCCCATCGACACCTTGATCGCCCGGCGGTACAAGGGATCGGCGCACCGCGGTGACATCAGCACCCCGTCGAATCCCAGCGCCGCCGCCGACCGGAAGATCGCCCCCACGTTCGTGTGGTCCGACAGGTCCTCCATCACCACGAGGCGACGGGCACCCGTGAGGACGTCGTCGACCGGTGTCGGGGCGGGCCGCTGCAACGCCGCCAGCGCCCCCCGGTGCACGTGGAATCCGGTGAGTCGCTCGATGGCCTGCTCCGACAGCACGAAGCACGGTGCCTGCGTGGTGGCCAGCACGTCGGCCAGTCCCTCGAGCCAGCGCGGCGCCATCAGGAACGACGCAGGGCGATGACCGGCCTCGACGGCTCGCCGCACGACCTTCTCGCCCTCGGCGAGATAGATCCCGTGCTCGGCCTCGAGCCGCTGACGCAGGGACACGTCGCGCAGGTGCACGTAGTCGGCGAGCCGGGGATCGGTCGCATCGTCGACTTCCACGATCTGGGCCACCGGTCTAGCCTAACGATCATGACCCTCGACCGGCCCGTGACGCCAGATCCGTATCCCCTGCTCCCCGCTGTGCAGTCCTTCGCCCTCACCAGCGACGACGTGACGGACGGTCGACCGCTCAGCGACGGCCAGGTCAACGCCCACGGCGACACCTCGCCGCACCTGGCGTGGTCCGGGGCGCCCGCAGGCACCCAGTCCTTCGTCGTCACCTGCTTCGATCCCGATGCCCCGACGGTGTCCGGCTTCTGGCACTGGGTGGCCGTCGACATCCCCGCGGACGTGACGGAGCTCGCCACCGGCGCCGGGGCGTCAGATGACACCCTGCCCCGGCCTGCGTTCCACGTCCGCAACGACGGCGGGACCCACGGATTCATGGGTGCGGCCCCACCCGAGGGGGACCAGGTCCACCGCTACTACTTCGTGGTGCACGCCGTCGGAGCGGACCGCCTCGGTGTCGACGCCGACGCCTCCCCCGCAGTCGTCGGCTTCAACCTCGCCTTCAAGACGCTCGGCCGAGCCATCATCCACGGCACGTACGCGTACTGACCGGCACGATCAGCGGGCGAACGAGCTCGCGATGTCACGCACTTTGGCCACGTAGGCCATCGAGTTGTTGTAGCTGTACACCGCCGGCACCCAGCCGTCGCCGGACACATCGCGCTTCGGCAGGCACAGGTGACGCGCAGCGCCGAGGGCCGCGTCGTCGATGTCGTTGGGATCGGTCTCCCCGTCACCGTCGGCATCGGCGCCGTACCGCTCCCACGACGACGTGAGGAACTGGAACGGTCCCACCGCGTGATCCCAGCGGTCGTCGCCGTGGAGATCGACCGACTCCGGCGTGGCCCTGATGGCCCGGGTGCCGTTGGTGCCGTCCAGGGCCGGTCCGATGATCGGCTCGTCCGGGACGCCGCCCCCGTCCAGACCCGCGCCGCCGAGGGTGCCGTGGGCGGACTCGACCGATCCGACCGCGGCCACGGTGTTCCAGCGCAGACCGCAGGCCGGCAGCTTCGTCCGCGCGATCAGCTCCGCGGTGGCGTAGGCCTGCATCGCCCGCGCCGGGATCTGATGACGCCGCGCCGTGTCGGCGACCCAGTCGGCCGCCGGCTCGGTGGCGGAGCCCGCTGACACCGGGACGCGCTCGGCTGCCCGCGGCGCCGGGCCCGCGACGGCGGGGTCCTCGTCCGGCCCGAGGAACAGCCAGCCCGCGACGATCACACCGGTGAGCGCGACCGACAGCGCCACGATCAGTCGATGAGGAGACATGGCCCCGTCCGGTCAGCCCTGCTGCGGGTCTGCCGGCGGAACCACGGGACCCTTCGGTCCCGCCGCCGGCTGCTCGGCGCGCTTGGCCGCGTCGATCGCCTCCTGGACCGCCTTGGACGTCTCCTGTGCATCGGGCATGTCATCGACGATGTCCTCGTCGAGGTCGACGCGGGTCTTCGCGCCGCCGCCGTCGACGGGGATCTTGCCGAACGTGCCGCCGAGCGTGCCCAGCGCCTTGGTGAGCTCGGCCGGGATGATCCAGGTCGTCGCGTTGTCGCCCTCCGCGATCTTCGGCAGCATCTGCAGGTACTGGTAGGACAAGAGCTTCTGGTCCGGGTTGCCGTCGTGGATGGCCTGGAAGACCGCCGTGATCGCCTGCGCCTCACCCTGCGCGCGGAGGATGGCCGCCTGGCGGTCGGCCTGCGCGTTCAGGATCTGGGCCTGACGGTTGCCCTCGGCGTTCAGGATGGAGGCCTGCTTCTGGCCCTCGGCGGTGAGGATGGCCGACTGGCGCTCACCCTCGGCGGTCAAGATGATGGCGCGCTTGTCCCGGTCGGCGCGCATCTGCTTCTCCATCGCGTCGATGATCGACGGCGGCGGATCGATGCCCTTCAGCTCGACCCGGTTGACCCTGATGCCCCACTTGCCGGTGGCGCTGTCCAGCTCGCCGCGCAGGCCCGAGTTGATCTGGGTGCGGCTGGTGAGCGCGTGCTCCAGCGTCATGCCACCGATGATGTTGCGCAACGTGGTCATGGTGAGCTGCTCGATGGCCTGGATGTAGTTGGCGATCTCATACGTGGCCGCCACCGGATCGGTCACCTGGAAGTAGATGACGGTGTCGATGGACACCGTCAGGTTCTCCTCGGTGATGACCGGCTGGGGCGGGAAGGACACGACCTGCTCACGCAGGTCGATGCGGTACGCCAGCCGGTCGATGAACGGCGTCACGATGTTCAGCCCGGCGGGCAGCGTGGCTCGATACTTGCCGAATCGCTCCACGATGCCGGCGCGCGCCTGCGGCACGATCTTCACCGTCATCGAGACGGCGACGATCGCGAGCAACGCGATCAGCACGAGGACGATCGTGAGGGCGGATGCGCCTACGGACATCATGACTCCTGGTTCGAGGTGGACGGGGTGGTGATCGCGCCGACGACGGCTGTGGCGCCGTCGATGCGCAGGACTTTGACTTCCTCATCGGTGTCGAACCCGAGGTCTTCTGAGTCGGTGCGCGCCGACCACAGCTCCCCGGACAGCCGCACCCGACCGTTGAAGCGTGACACCGGCTCGATGACGACGGCACGACGTCCGACCTGCGCGTCGTGACCCTGGGCCAGGGTCGGGCCCGCGTGCAGCCGCTCGACCAGCGGCGGACGCAACAGGGTGAGCAGGGCGACCGACACCGCAGCGAACACCAGCACCGCCAACCAGATCGGTCCACCCACGCCGGAGACCAGCGCCGCGGCCACGGCCCCGACGGCGAACATCAGCAGCACCAGCTCGAGGCTGAACATCTCCACGATGACCAGCACGACGGCGATCGCCAGCCAGATGGCCCACGGGTTGTCCTGGATGAAGTCCATCTCGATCTCCGATCAGTCAGCTCTGTGGGTCATGGTCGCTGGTCAGCGCTGCTTTTTGTGGTCGCTGGTCAGCTCGGCTCTTCATGGTCGCTGGTCAGCTCGTCTTCATGGTCGCTGGTCAGCTCGTCTTCATGGTCGCTGGTCAGCTCGGTGCCCGAATGCCGCCCGACGTGCGGTGTACCTTCCGCCGTCGCGCTTCAGGTCCAGCTTGGTGCCGAAGGTGCGGCCCAGGTTCTCCGCGGTCAGCGTCTGGTCCATCGGCCCCTGCGCCACGACGTGGCCGTCGCGCAGCAGCATCGCGTGGGTGAAGCCGACCGGGATCTCCTCCACGTGGTGGGTGACCATGATCAGGAC
>JBBSRN010000082.1:0-10071 GCA_038242985.1 Propionibacteriales bacterium
CGTGCTGTCGATCGGTTCCAACCTGAGCGACCGCCTCGGCAAGCTGCAGGGCGGCGTGTCCGCCCTCGAGGACACGCCGGAGGTCACCGTCGTCGCCATCTCCTCGGTCTACGAGACCGAACCGGTCGGCGCTCCTGCGGGCTCGAAGAAGTTCCTCAACGCCGTGGTGCTGCTCGACACGACGTTGACCGTCCACACCCTGCTGGATCGCGCGCTGGCGATCGAGGACGCCTTCGGGCGTGAGCGCTCCGATGACAACGCGCCTCGCACGCTCGACGTGGACATCATCGTCGTCGGGGACCGCGTCGCCAACGACGACCAGCTGATCCTTCCTCATCCGCGAGCCCACGAGCGCGGCTTCGTGCTCGTGCCGTGGTTGGAGATCGACCCCGAGGGAGAGATCCCCGGCCGGGGCTTCGTCGCGGACATCATCGGGGACGTCGACGCCTCCGGTGTCGCCAAGCGCGAGGACCTCGAGATCCTCCTGTGACCTCGCGTCGCACGTGAGCTCAGACGGCCGGTGAATCGCATGCGTCGCACCTCGGTGCTGGGAGTGATCGGTGTCCTCGCCGTCGGCCTGGTGCTGGGCCTGCTGACCCCACCGGTCATCATCCGCATGGACGGCAGCGTGCCGCGGATCTCCTGGGCGGCCAGTCTGCTGCTGCTCGGTGCGGCCGCCGCGGTCGGCGTGCTGGCGTACACCACGTGGAAGAGCCTGCATCGGGACAAGTCCCGCATGACCTCCCAGTACGCCCTCACGATGCTGGCGGTGGCCAAGTCCGGCACGGCGGTCGGCGCTCTGATCGGCGGGTTCTACGCAGGTTTCGCGCTGAGCTACCTCGACGACCTCGACACCGTGCTCGGTCGTGAACGCGCCATCCACGGTGGCGCGGCCGCGCTCGCCAGCGTGCTCCTGCTGATCGCCGCACTGCTGCTGGAGCGCGCGTGCATCGTCCCCCACGACGAGGACGAGGACGGCGTCGGCGAGCCGGCGTAGCCGGCCGGCCGTGATTCAGAGCAGGAGCTCGCGCAGCGTGCCCATGCCCACGCCGCCGGCTGCCAGGGCCTGGCGGTGAAATGACGTGAGATCGGTGCCGTTCGCGGCGACCCAGTCGTCGCGGAGCTGCTCCCACAGGCGTTGGCCGACCTTGTACGAAGGGGCCTGGCCCGGCCAGCCGAGGTAGCGATTCGCCTCGAACCGGATGTACGGGTCGTTCATCGCGACGTGCTGGGACAAGAACGGGTAGGCATCGTCGCCGGTCCACGTGCCGGAACCGTCGGGCTTGGGCAGGCCGAGGTGCACGCCGAGATCGAGCACCACGCGGGCCGCCCGCATGCGCTGCCCGTCGAGCATCCCGAGGCGGTCGGCCGGATCGTCGAGGTAGCCGAGGTCGGCCATCAGTCGTTCGGCGTACAGCGCCCAGCCCTCGCCGTGGCCGGAGTTCCAGCTCATCCGCCGCCAGCTGTTCAGCTCGGCGCTGTTGTGCACGGCGAGTCCGCACTGGAGGTGGTGCCCGGGCACGCCCTCGTGGTAGACGGTGGTGAGCTCGCGCCAGGTGTCGAACTCGGTCACGCCCTCCGGCACGCTCCACCACATGCGGCCGGCTCGGCTGAAGTCCTCGTTCGGCGGGGTGTAGTAGATGCCGCCCTCGTTGGTCGGGGCGATCATGCACTCGAGGCGGCGCATCGGCTCGGGGATGTCGAAGTGCGTGCGCCCGAGCTCGGCGACGGCACGGTCGCTGGTGTGCTGCATCCACTCCTGCAGGGCTGCGGTGCCGTGCAGCTTGCGCGTCGGATCGGCCTCGAGGTGGGCGATGGCGGCGGCGACTCCGGTGTCGGGCAGTCCCGCACCACGCAGGATCTGCCCGGCGATCCGTTCCTGCTCCGCCACCATGCGGCCGAGCTCCTCCACACCCCATGCGTACGTCTCGTCGAGGTCGATCTCCGCGCCCACGAAGTAGCGGGACGCCAACGCGTAGTGGTCGCGGCCGACGCCGTCCGTCGTGGGTGCGTACGGCAGGAGGTCGTGGTCCAGGAACCGGGACAGGTCGGCGTAGGCCTGCGAAGCGAGATCGGCGCCCAGCGCCAGGTCGGTCACCAGCACCGCAGGCACGCCCTGGGCCCGGGCTGCCAGCTGCTGGAAGAACCCGTCCCCGCGGGTCAGCTTCCTCGCCTGCAGCGACACCTCGCGCACCTGGCGCGCTGCCGGGACGTTGCCCGCGGCGACACCGGCTCGCAGCGACTCGGTGTAGCCCTGCATCGCGTCCGGCAGGTGGGTCATGCGGCGAGCGATCGCGGCCCAGTCGTCGGCCGTGTCCGACGGCATCAGGTCGAAGATGTCCCGCAGCTCCTGGCTCGGCGAGGCGATCACGTTGAGGTCACGTTGCCAGAAGCCGGCGTCGTGCATCTGGATCTGCAGGGTCAGGGTGCGCACCAGCTCGCTGCGGGTCACCTCGTCGACCGCATCGGCCGGTTCGGCCGCCTCGACCAGGCGCAGCGTGGCGCGCGCGGCATCGGTCATGGCGACATGGCCGTCGGGGGACCGGTCGGCGTGGGCGGCCTGGTCGCCGTCACGACCCAGGTGCACCCGGAGCTCAGGTTCGTGCTCGACCATCTCGTCGAGCCACTGCTCGGCCAGCACGTCGATCGCCGTGGGCGTCCTGGTCTCGGCGGCATCCATGGGACCGACCCTACGGTGATGTTTCGGCGCCTGCGCGAGACGCGTCGGATCGTCCTCGATCCGCTCGCCGTCGGCGAAGACGTACCGGTGGGCTGCGAGGGCCGCTCAGGACCTGCCGAGCCTGCGCCGGACACGGACGAGCAGCCGCCGCCATCGCCGGCTCATCGACTGGTGCTCGAGCTGTTCGAGGCGTTCGAGGCGCGCCTGCAGGTGGTTGATCTGCTCCCCGAGGGCCCGGCGGGCTGCGTCTTCCTGGCGTCGCCTCAGAGCGGGGCGGCTACCGATGCCGTCCCAGCGTGGATGTGCGTAGGGGTACTTGTAGCGGTCGGGGTGGCGGGTGATGTCCAGGGTCATGCCGCGGCGCAACCACTGCAGCCGGCTGGCCATCTCCCCGAGGCCTCCCGCGAGGGTGCGGACCGCCGGCGGGAGCTGGGCAGCAGCCAGCGAGCTGTCGAACTCGGTGGTGCTGCGGTCGCCGGCCCAGATGTGATCCAGTCCGTTGCGCTCGAGGAAGGCGGTGTACCGGTCGAAGTTCGCCGGCATCGCCTCGTTGAACGCCGACAGATCGGTTGCCTCGTACAGCTCCTCGGCGGTGATGTCGGCGGTCAGCTCGGGCAGGATCTGGTGCGGCATGTGGTGGTGCTCGGCCAGCTCGAGCGTGCGCGAGTCGTGCGCGAGCAGCATCGCCGGGGTGCCGCCCAGCAGCGCCGCCACGTTGCCGTGGAAACGGGTGCCGTACGCGAAGTCGTGCTCGGCCATGAAGTCGTACCAGGGCCACGTGTCCAGGAACAGCCGCATCCGGTCCTCGGTGTACAGCCGGTGATCCAGGTGCACCGGGACCGAGCGATCGTGCACGTGCGGTGACGGCACGCCCCACAGCATCAGTCGCAGGTCGTGGGCGTCCTGCGGCACGTAGGTCAGGCGCGGGTACCGCTCGGCGTGTGCGGTCGCGAAGGCACCGATCCCCGGTACCTCCGGGGTGAGGTTCATGGCCAGCAGGCTGTCGGGGCCGACGGCGCCGACCTTGCGCTGCACCGTGAAATCGCGTCCGTGCAGGAACAGCGACGGACAGCCGATGATGTCGATCGACTCCTCGGGGAAGCCGAGCTGGGTCAGATAGGTCTGGGTGAACACCCCACGTACGCCGATCGAGGCCGAGCGGTCCAGGACCAGCGAGACGAAGCGCTTGACCTGATCGGCGATCGGGGCGAGTGACTCGACGCCCTGGCCGTGGGCCGCCTGCGCGCCGATCCCGGTGACCGTCACCGGGATGGTGACGCCTTCGAGCAGATCGCTGAGCCGGTCGAGCCTCTCCACGAAGCCGGGCCGGAACGCATTCGCGAGGGGGATGACGAAGTGGTCGAACTGCTCGTTCACACGGGCGGCGTCGCCGCCAGCGGGAGCCCGCCGTTCCGAGAGGGTGCCGTTGGGGACCAGCTCGGTGCCGTCGATCGCGAGGGACTTCCAGACGGCGTGCTGGAACAGGTAGTTGCCGCTGTTGCTGTTGAAGACGTCCTGCGTCAGGGTCGTCTCGGCAGAGACCGGGGTGAAGGGGTCCTTGCCCGACCGGATCAACAAGCGCGGCATGGGACGAGTGTTCCACGTCGAGGGCCGTCGGCCGCCGGGCTTGTGATCCAGTGCACAGGACATCGCGCTGGCGCCTCGACCCGGTCGGTCTACACTCGTGACGTCACACACGTCCGGTACCCGCTCGCGGGACTGGAACCGAAAGGCATCTCATACATGACACCTCTGTCGGTGGGCATCATCGGAGCAGGTCGCGTCGGCGCGGTCCTCGCTGCCAACCTGCGTGCAGCCGGCTACCCGCTGGTCGGTGTCAGTGGGGCGTCGCCGGCGTCTCTCCTGCGCATCGAGACCATGCTGCCGGGCGTCGACCTGGTCGAGCCCGCCGGCGTCGTCGAACGCGCTGACGCGGTCTTCCTCGCGGTGCCCGACGACGACCTGATCGCCGTGGCCGAGGAGCTGGCGGCGACCGGAGCGGTGCGGGCGGGCCAGTACGTGCTGCACACCAGCGGCCGCCACGGGCTCGATGCGCTCGCCGCGCTGACACGTCTGGGCGCTCGGCCGATCGCGTTGCACCCCGCCATGACCTTCACCGGCACCGCGGTCGACCTCGACCGCACACCGGTCTTCGGCATCACCGCCGCCGACTCCGAGCGAGCCTTCGCCGACGAGCTCGTCGCAGCCCTCGGCGGCACCTCGATGTGGGTCGCGGAGTCCGATCGTGCGCTCTACCACGCCGGCCTGGCGCACGGCGCGAACCACCTGATCACCCTCGTGGCCCAGTCGATGGACCTGCTGCGTGCCGCCGGTGCGGAGAATCCGGCCGCCGTGCTCCGCCCCCTGCTGATGGCGGCGCTGGACAACGTGCTGGCCTACGGCGATGCCGCGCTCACCGGACCGGTGGTGCGAGGTGACGTCACCACCGTGCGCGCTCACATCGACGCCTTCGCAGGGTCCGGGGTGCCCGACTCCACCGTCGACACGTACCTGGAGCTGGCTCGTGCCACCGCCGGTCGAGCCGCTGCCGACGGACGGCTGTCGCCCGCGTCGGCCGGCTCGATCCGCCAGGTGCTTGACGAGGCGGACTGGGACACCTTGGCCGAGATCGCGGCAGGCATCTGAGCGTGGCCCAGGTCATCGCCCGTACACGGGCCGAGCTGGCCGGCGCCCTCGGCGACGAGCAGCAGGCCGTGGCGTTGGTGCCGACCATGGGTGCGCTGCACGACGGGCACCGGCAGCTGCTCGAGCACGCCCGACCTCTGGGCGAGGCGTTGGTCGCGTCGATCTTCGTCAATCCCACCCAGTTCGCGCCGGGGGAGGACTTCGACGCCTACCCGCGCACGTTCGAGGCCGATCTGGAGGTGTGCGCCGCTGCCGGGGTCGACGTGGTGTTCGCCCCCGAGGTCGCCACCCTGTACCCGCACGGGCTGGTCGAATCCGTCACGATCGATCCGGGACCGCTCGGCTCCATCCTCGAGGGCGCGTCGCGGCCCAGCCACTTTCGCGGAGTGCTGACCGTGGTGGCCAAGCTGTTCGGCCTCGTGCGCCCCGACGTCGCGGTGTTCGGGCAGAAGGACTACCAACAGCTCGTGCTGATCGACCAGATGGCCCGCGAGCTCGCCCTCGGTGTCGAGATCGCCGGCTGCCCCACCGCTCGAGAGCCCGACGGCCTGGCCCGCAGCTCGCGCAACGTCTACCTCACCGCCGACGACCGTGACCGGGCCCCGGCGCTGCACCACGCGCTGCAGGCCGGCGCCGCGGCGGGCGCAGGCGGCGCGGCGGCGGTTCTTGCTGCCGCGCACCGCGCCCTGGCCGACGCAGCGGTCACGCCCGACTACGTCGCCCTCACCAGCTCCGACCTGGGCGAACCCGTCCCGGGATCGGCCGCCCGGCTGCTGATCGCGGCCCGGGTGGGACAGCCGCGCCTGCTGGACAACATCGCGGTGGATCTCGGCGCCGCAGGCGTCGGCGAAGGCGCCTGATCATGTGGCGCACGATGATGACCTCGAAGATCCACCGGGCCACCGTGACCCAGGCCGATCTGCACTACGTGGGGTCGGTGACCGTCGACGCCGACCTGCTCGATGCTGCCGACCTGCTGGCGGGCGAGCTCGTGCACATCGTGGACATCGACAACGGAGCCCGGATCCAGACCTACACGATCGCCGGGGAGCGCGGATCGGGTGTCATCGGCATCAACGGTGCAGCGGCACACCTCGTGCACCCCGGCGACCTGGTCATCCTGATCGCCTACGGCCAGATGGACGACGCCGAGGCCCGCGAGCTCGTCCCGCACGTGGTGTTCGTCGATGCCAAGAACAAGATCACCGGCACCGGCTCGGACCCGGCCGAGGTGCCGCCGGGCTCCGGCCTGAGCCGGGGCGATGCGATGCAGGGCTCGTCGGTCGGCACACCATGACGCTGCTGTGTCTCGACGTCAGCAACAGCCGCACGACCATCGGAGCGTTCGACGGCGATGAGCTCGTCGATCACTGGCAGGTGTCCTCGGACGACCGCCGCACGGGGGACGAGTGGTGGTTGCTGCTGACCCACCTGGTGAGCGACGCAGGACTGCCGGCGGTCGAGGCGGCCGCCATGAGCTGCACGGTACCCACCATCGGCGCGGAGCTCCGGGCCATGCAGGAGCGGTACTGCGACGACATGCCGGTCTCGATCGTCGGCCCGGGTGTGCGCACCGGCGTGCCGATCCACACCGACAACCCGCGAGAGGTGGGCGCCGATCGCATCGTGAACGCGCTGGCGGCCGTGCAGCTTTACGGCGGCCCGGCGATCGTGGTCGATCTCAACGGGACCGCCACGATCTTCGACGTGATCGACGAGCAGAACCGCTACATCGGGGGCGCCATCGCCCCGGGCGTCGAGCTGTCGTTGGACGCGCTCGCGCGGCGGGGCGCCCAGCTGCGCAGCGTGGAGCTGGCGACACCGCGTGACGTCATCGGCAAGAACACCATTGAGGCGATCCAGTCCGGCGCCGTGTTCGGCTTCGCCGGGCTCGTCGACGGCATGATCGGGCGCATCATCGACTCGATGGGAGTCGATCCCGACGACGTCACGGTGGTGGCGACGGGTTCGTTCCCGGACGCCGTCGTCGACCACTGCGACCTGATCACGACCCGCGACCCGTGGCTGACCCTGACCGGCCTGCGGATGATCCACCAGAAGAACTGCTGACTCCTGCACCTCAGGCAGTTCCGACCCACGGTGATCCGGCCCGCGATGTCCCTGCCCTAGGCTTGACCCTCGTGAACGCCGCCATGCCGCCCGACGACCACGAGGCCGACCTGCCCGAGCAGATGCGGGTGCGCCGGGACAAGCGCCAGCAGCTGATCGACAGTGGCGAGGATCCGTACCCGGTCGTGGTCGATCGCACCCACACGTTGCGTGGGATCGTCGAGGGCTACGACGCCGACGAGCTCGGCGCGGACACGCTCACCGGTGACGTCGTGTCGGTCACCGGTCGCGTCATCTTCATGCGCAACACCGGGAAGCTCTGCTTCGCGCGTCTGCGCGAAGGCGATGGCACCGAGCTGCAGGCGATGCTGTCGCGCGACCTGATCGGCGAGGACCGGCTGGCCGCCTACAAGCGCCTGGTCGACATCGGCGACCACCTGCAGGTCACCGGCGAGGTCATCACGTCGCGTCGCGGCGAGCTGAGCGTGCAGGCCGCGTCGTGGGCGATCGCGGCCAAGACGGTTCGACCGCTGCCCAACGAGCACACCGCGCTGTCGGACGAGGCGCGCTCCCGGATGAGGTACCTCGACCTCATCGTGCGTCCGGAGGCCCGTGAGACGGTGCGGGTCAAGGCCAAGGTGCTGCAGTCGTTGCGCCGCACGCTCGACGGCCAGGACTTCATCGAGGTCGAGACGCCGGTGCTGCAGCACACCAACGGGGGCGCGGCCGCGCGGCCTTTCCACACCCACACCAACGCGTTCGACGAGGACATGCTGCTGCGCATCGCGCTCGAGCTCGACCTCAAGAAGGGTCTGGTCGGCGGCATCGACCGCATCTACGAGATCGGCAAGACGTTCCGCAACGAGGGTGTCGACAACTCGCACAACCCAGAGTTCATGATGCTCGAGGTCTATGAGTCCTACGGCTCCTACGACACGATGGCCGACCTCGTGCGCGACCTGGTGCTCGAGGCGGCTCGCGCGGTCGGCAGGACCGTCGTCCCGGGCCGCGACGGCACCGACATCGACCTGACGGCCGACTGGCGCCGCGCCACCATCCACGAGCTGGTGTCCGAGGCCGTCGGCAGCACGGTCTCGATCGAGACCCCCGAGACAGAGCTGGTGGCGCTGGCCGCGCGGCACGACGTCGCGCTGCAGTCGCACTGGGGCGCCGCTGAGATCGTGCTCGAGCTGTTCGAGAAGCTCGTCGAGCACACCTTGATCCAGCCCACCTTCGTGTGCGACTACCCCGAGGCCGTCCGGCCACTGGCCAAGAAGCACCGCAGCGTGCCGGGCCTGGTCGAGGCCTGGGACCTCATCATCAACGGCGTCGAGCTGGCGCCGGCCTACTCCGAGCTGAACGACCCCGTCGTGCAGCGCGAACGCCTCGAGGAGCAGTCGCGCCTCGCCGCTGCCGGCGATCCCGAAGCCATGGACATCGACGAGGACTTCCTGCGCGCCCTGGAGTTCGGCATGCCACCGGCCGGCGGCATGGGCCTCGGCGTCGACCGCCTCGTCATGCTGCTGCAGGGCATCGGCATCCGCGAAGCAATCCTGTTCCCCCTGTCCCGCCGCGAGTAGTCCCGCCCCGATGTCGGTTTACCAGCAGGCCACGGCAAGCGTTCACTCCGGTGGGTGAATGTGCCCGGAGGAGTGAAGAGAAGCCGGGGCCTGCTGGTAAACCGAATCGGGAGATTTCGCCCTGAGCGAACGGCGGAACAGGGGGCGGGGGGATGCGGTTGACCTACACAACGGACATCCGACTCGCGGATTTCCCACCACGCCTAGACTGGTTAGAACACACCCGCCTGAGGGGGACGAATGTTCGAAAGATTTACTGACCGCGCCCGTCGTGTCGTCGTGCTTGCCCAAGAAGAGGCTCGCATGCTCAGCCACAACTACATCGGCACCGAGCACATCCTGCTCGGTCTCATCCACGAGGGCGAAGGCGTCGCAGCCAAGGCGCTGGAGAGTCTCGACATCTCGCTCGAGGCCGTCCGCGGACAGGTCGAGGACATCATCGGCCAGGGCCAGCAGGCGCCCAGCGGTCACATTCCCTTCACCCCGCGCGCCAAGAAGGTGCTCGAGCTGAGCCTGCGCGAAGCGCTGCAGCTGGGGCACAACTACATCGGCACCGAGCACATCCTGCTCGGTCTGATCCGCGAGGGCGAGGGCGTCGCCGCCCAGGTGCTGGTCAAGCTCGGCGCCGACCTCAACCGGGTCCGCCAGCAGGTCATCACGCTGGTCAGCGGCTTCCAGGGCAAGGAGTCCGAGCAGGCCAACCAGCCCAGCGAGGGCCCCACCGGCTCGTCGGCAGTGCTCGACCAGTTCGGCCGCAACCTGACCCAGGCCGCCCGCGAGGGCAAGCTCGACCCGGTCATCGGCCGCGACGACGAGGCCGAGCGCGTCATGCAGACGTTGAGCCGTCGCACCAAGAACAACCCGGTGCTCGTCGGTGAGCCCGGCGTCGGCAAGACCGCCGTGGTGGAGAGCCTCGCCCAGGACATCGTCCGAGGCGACGTGCCCGAGACGCTGCGGGACAAGCACATCTACACGCTCGACCTCGGCGCACTGGTCGCCGGTTCGCGCTACCGCGGCGACTTCGAGGAGCGCCTCAAGAAGGTGCTCAAGGAGATCCGCACCCGCGGCGACATCATCTTGTTCATCGACGAGATC
>JBBSRN010000083.1:0-10000 GCA_038242985.1 Propionibacteriales bacterium
GGCGGTCACCAACGTGGTGCGGCACTCGGGCGCACAGCGCTGCGTCGTCACGCTGGAGGAGGCCCGCGTGGTCGTGGTGGACGACGGAGGCGGCGTCGAGGCCTCGCCGTCCGGCAACGGCTTGCGCGGACTAGCCGAGCGGGTGTCCGGGTCAGGCGGTCGCCTCGTCGTCGTTCCCGCGGCCGGCGGCGGAACCCGGCTGGAGGTGTCGTGGTGACCACACCCATCCGGCTGCTCCTTGCTGACGACCAGGCACTGGTCCGCGGCGCGCTCGCGGCCCTGCTCGATCTCGAGCCCGATCTGCAGGTGGTGGTCCAGGTGGCCCGCGGCGACGAGGTGATCGCCGCCGTCACCGAACATCGTCCCGACGTGTGCCTGCTGGACATCGAGATGCCCGGGATCGACGGCATCGAGGCCTGCGCCCGGGTGGTCGCCTCGTCGACGGCCAGGGTGCTGATGGTCACCACCTTCGGCCGCCCGGGCTATCTGCGCCGAGCGCTCGACGCCGGCGCCTCGGGCTTCGTGGTCAAGGACACGCCGTCCGCGCAGCTGGCCGACGCAGTGCGCCGCGTGCACGCCGGGCTACGCGTGGTCGATCCGACGTTGGCCACCGAATCCCTGCTCGGTGGGGCCAGCCCGCTGACCGAGCGCGAGGTCGACGTCCTGCGCATCGCGTTGACCGGTGAGCCGGTGGCCGCCATCGCGGCGAGCCTGCACCTGTCCGACGGCACGGTGCGCAATCACCTGTCCGCTGCCATCGGCAAGACCGGCACCCGGACCAAGGTCGAGGCCGCGCGGGCGGCTCGCCATCGTGGTTGGCTCTAGCTCCCGACGTGAGCGGTGGAGCGGCGACCCGTCGTCTGCTCGATGACTCGAACGACGAGCTCGGGATCGTCGATCATCGGCACGTGGCCACAACCGGGCAGGGCGACGTGACGAGCGTGCGGGAGGCGTTCGGCGGCCAGGCCGGCCTGCCCGTACGGCAGGATCTTGTCGCGGGTGCCCCACGCGACCGTGACCGGCACGGACACCGGCGAGCGGAAGTTGTAGGTCGCACCGGCGAGCAGCACCGGGAAGAAGGCCGATCCTGCCCGCAGGGCCGCCGTGTCGCCGACGAGCTGATCGACGGTCAGTCGATCGCCGTGCTCGAACAGCGACCAGCCAAGGACCTTGCGCACGGTCGCTGACCGCATCCCCGCGGCGACAGCCGAGGGCGGCAGGTAGGAGCTGAACTTGAGCATCAGCAACATGGCGAGCGCCAGGAATCGATCGGGCCCACGAAAGAAGCCACCGGGGCTCAGCGCGGTCACGCTGCTGGCGTGGCCGCGGGCGCCGAGCTCGAGCGCTAGTGCCCCACCGAGCGAGTTCCCGACGACGTGCGGCTTCTCGATCCCCCAGTGCGCGAAGTTGTCGACCAGATTCTTGCAGGCGTTGTCCATCGTGTACGCCATGCCGTCCGGCAGGCCCGGTGAGCTCCCGAATCCGGCCAGATCGATCGCGAAGACGTCGTGGGACCCGGCCAGCAGGTCCAGGACGGGGTCCCATGCCTGGCGGCGATGTCCGACCCCATGGATCAGGACGAGCGGGTCGCCACTGCCGCGGCGCGTGTACGTGAGCTCGGAATACATGACACGGATGATGTCACATTCCGTACCGCCGGTATGGTTTGCCTCCATGACACCATCACTGTCATGATCGATCGTGTGAATGATCAAGCCCAGACCGGCCCCCTGTCCGGAGTGCGCGTCGTCGAGATCGTCGGCATCGGACCCGGCCCGTTCGCCGCGATGCTGCTGGCCGATCTCGGTGCTGACGTCATCCGGGTGGACCGTCCCGGCGGCAACGCCCTGAAGGTCGCGGCCCCGGACAAGGACATCACGGCTCGCGGTCGCCCGTCGGTGGCACTGAACCTGAAGGATCCTCGTGCCGTCGAGGTCGTGCTCGACCTGGTCGGCTCGGCCGACATCCTCATCGAGGGCTTCCGCCCCGGCGTGGCCGAGCGACTCGGCATCGGTCCCGACGTCTGTCTGGCTCGCAACCCCGCCCTGGTCTACGGGCGCATGACCGGGTGGGGCCAGGACGGGCCGTTGGCCCACACGGCCGGACACGACGTCAACTACATCTCGGTGGCCGGTGCCCTCGATCCGATCGGACGCGCCGGTGGGCCCCCGCAGATCCCCCTGAACCTGGTCGGCGACTTCGCCGGCGGTTCGATGTACCTGGTCGCCGGGGTGCTGGCGGCCCTGACCCACGCACGGTCGACCGGCACCGGTCAGGTGGTCGATGCGGCCATCACCGACGGCGCGGCGCACCTGCTCGCGATGCCGCTGATGATGCAGCAGGCCGGCGCATGGAATCCCGAGCGCGGCACCAACCTGCTCGACTCGGGCGCGCCGTTCTACGACGTCTACGAGACCTCGGACGGGCGCTGGATGTCCGTCGGCGGCCTCGAGCCGCAGTTCTACGCCGCGATGACCGATCTGCTGGCCCCGTTCCTGGACGGTTCGGAGCTGCCGGACCGGTACGACCTGCAGCGGTGGCCCGAGCTCCGCACGGCGTTGGCCGCGGTCTTCGCCACCCGCACCCAGGCCGACTGGATCGGGACCTTCGAGGGCTCGGACGCCTGCGTCGCGCCGGTGGTGCCGATGCACGAGGCGCCCCTGCACCCCCACAACATCGCCCGCGGCACGTACGTGGAGCGTGACGGCCTGGTGCAGCCTGCACCCGCGCCACGGTTCTCGGCCACCCCGGCCGAGCTGGGCGCCGCACCGTCGGCGCCCGGCGCCGACACCCGTTCCGCGCTCGCCGCGTGGGGCATCCAGGACATCGACCAGCTGATCAGCGACGGCATCGCCCATCAGCACGCTGCCGTCCAACCATCCACCGAGGAGACACCATGAAGCGCAACATCTTCGACGCCGACCACGACGCGTTCCGTGACACCGTCCGCACCTTCTGCGAGAAGGAGATCGCCCCCCACCATGACGAGTGGGAGAAGGCGTCGATCGTTCCGCGCGAGGTGTGGACGAAGGCCGGCGACCTGGGCCTGCTCGGTTTCATGATGCCCGAGGAGCACGGCGGGGGCGGCGTGACCGATTTTCGCTACAACGCCATCCTCACCGAGGAGATCACCCGCATCGGAGCCAGCGGCATCGGCTTCGTCATCCAGACCGACCTCGTGTCGGGCTACCTGCTCTCGCTGGCCACCGAGGAGCAGAAGCAGCGGTGGTTCCCGACGTTCTGCAGCGGCGAGATGATCACCGCGATCGCCATGACCGAGCCGGGCACCGGCTCGGACCTGCAGGGCATCAAGACCACCGCGGTCCTCGACGGTGACGACTACGTCATCAACGGCTCCAAGACGTTCATCACCAACGGCATCAATGCCGACTTCGTCATCGTGGTGTGCCAGACCGACCCGTCGGCCGGCGCGATGGGTTTCTCGCTCGTCGTGGTCGAGCGCGGCGCCGACGGCTTCGATCGTGGCCGCAACCTCGACAAGATCGGTCTCAAGGCCCAGGACACCGCCGAGCTGTTCTTCGACGACGTGCGGGTGCCGGCCACCAATCTGCTCGGCGAGGCCGGCCAGGGCTTCATCTACCTGATGGAGAACCTGCCTCAGGAGCGCCTGTCGATCTCGGTCGTCGCGGCAGCCGCGTGCCGCCGCATGATCGACATGACGGTCGAGTACGTCACCGAGCGCAAGGCCTTCGGCAAGCCGATCGGCTCGTTCCAGAACTCCCGGTTCACCCTGGCCGAGCTCGAGACGGAGGCCCGGATCGCCCAGGTGTTCGTCGATGAGTCGATCACCCGACTCAACGCCGGCACGTTGACGGTCGAGGATGCCGCGATGGGCAAGTGGTGGACGACCGAGCTGCAGAAGAAGGTCGCCGACCAGTGCCTGCAGCTGCACGGTGGCTATGGATACATGAGCGAGTACCCGATCTCGAAGGCCTACCTGGACACCCGGATCCAGACGATCTACGGCGGCACGACCGAGATCATGAAGGAGATCATCGGCCGCGGAATGGGTCTCTAGCTGCGGCGGCGCACGGTCTCGCGCTTGGCCTCGTCGACCGCCGACTCGTAGGCGGTGACGAGCGCCTGGATCGTCAGCGGCTTGAATCGCTCGACCAGAGCGGTGATGTCCTCGGCGCTGCGACCGGACGCCTGCAGCGCCGGCCACCACAGCGTCCGGAAGACCTCGGTGATGTCGTGCGCGACCTTCTGGCCGGCCTCGTCGAAGACCCTGCGTGCGGCCAGCGCCACGTCCAGCGGCATGTCGGTCGCGAGGAACTGTGCACCGACGGCCAGGTGGGCGGGCGCCACCTGGAAGACGTCGTCCTCCGGCGTGGGCTCGATGATGCCGACCGCCACGAGCAGGCCGAGGTCGTCATCGCTGAGGGTTCGCCCGGTGCGGATCTCGAGCTCGGCGCGGGTGGCGGTCTCGGGGCGGCTGGTGTTCCACGGCGCGAGCAGCGTGCGGTGCAGCGCCACACGTTCAGGAGGCGCCGACTTCGGGATGTGCTCCAGATACCCCTCGATGGCCGAGAGCGTGAATCCGTGCGCCTGCAGCTCGCGCACGAGCTCGAGGCGAGCGATGTGGTCGGGCCCGTAGTAGCCGTTGCGTCCCTCGCGGCGTGGCGGCGGGACGAGGCCGCGACCGGCGTAGAAGCGCACCGTGCGCACCGACATGCCGACTCGCGCGGCCAGCTGCTCGACGCTGAGCGTCTCGGTGACGGTCACCACACACACCCTCCCTACCACTTTGACAGTGATGCTGTCACAATCGAAGGTACGTCATCAATGACACCCCCGTGTCTGTCTGTGAGGAACCCTTTCATGGCTGAAGCATTCGTCTACGACGCCATCCGTACTCCGCGTGGCCGCGGCAAGAAGACCGGATCGCTGCACGAGGTCAAGCCGATCGCCCTGGCGACCGGACTGATCGAGGAGATCCAGAAGCGCAATCCGTCGCTGGATCCGGCCCTGATCGACGACCTCGTCCTCGGGTGCGTCGCGCCGGTCGGTGACCAGGGTGCCGACATCGCCAAGACCGCTGCGCTCGCCGCCGGTCTGCCCGACTCCGTCGCCGGCGTCCAGCTGAACCGGTTCTGCGCCTCGGGTCTCGAAGCGGTCAACCAGGCCGCCCAGCGTGTGCGCTCGGGCTGGGAGGACTTCATCCTCGCCGGCGGTGTGGAGTCGATGAGCCGCGTGCCGATGGGCAGCGACGGTGGGGCCTGGGCCATGGATCCGCGCACCTCGTTCGACACCGACTTCGTGCCCCAGGGCATCGGGGCCGATCTGATCGCGACGATCGAGGGCTACAGCCGTACCGACGTCGACACGTTCGCCGCGGAGTCGCAGGCCCGCGCCGCGAAGGCGATCGCCAACGGCTACTTCGACAAGTCGGTCATCCCGGTCAAGGACATCAACGGCCTGACGATCCTCGATCACGACGAGTTCGTCCGCGAGGGCACCACCGTCGAGAGCCTGTCCGCGCTGCCCGCGTCATTCGCTCAGATCGGCGACATGGGCGGATTCGACTCCGTCGCGCTGGAGAAGTACACGCAGGTCGAGAAGATCAACCACGTGCACCACGCGGGCAACAGCTCGGGCATCGTCGACGGCGCCGCCCTGGTGCTGATCGGCAGCGAGGAGGCCGGCAAGAAGGCGGGTCTGACCCCGCGGGCCCGCATCCTGGCCACCGCCGTCACCGGCTCGGAGCCGACGATCATGCTGACGGGCCCCGGCCCGGCCAGCATGAAGGCGCTCAAGAAGGCCGGCCTGTCCATCGAGGACATCGACCTGATCGAGATCAACGAGGCCTTCGCGGCCGTCGCCATGCGTCTGATGAAGGATCTCGGCGACTACCCGCACGAGCAGACCAACGTCAACGGTGGCGCCATCGCGATGGGACACCCGCTCGGCGCCACGGGCGCCATGATCCTCGGCACCCTGATCGATGAGCTGGAGCGCCGCGAGAAGCGCTACGGCCTGGCCACCTTGTGCGTCGGCGGCGGCATGGGCATCGCCACCGTCGTCGAGCGCATCTGACCTCCCCACCTACTCAGGAGAACAACTACTTCCATGACAGAAGCAGTGCACTACGAGGTCAAGGACGGCATCGCCCACTTGGTCCTCGACGATCCCAACCAGAGCGCCAACACGATGAACCAGGCGTACACCGACTCGATGGAGCAGGCCGTCCAGGCCTTCGTCGACGACGTCGCCAGCAACGGCGACTCGATCAAGGGCGCGGTCGTGTCATCGGCGAAGAAGACCTTCTTCGCCGGCGGCGACCTGAAGCTGATGACGCAGGCCACCCCTGATGACGCACCTGAGCTGTTCGCCAACGTCGAGCGGGTCAAGGCCACGCTGCGCAAGCTCGAGACCGCCGGCAAGCCGGTCGTCGCGGCCATCAACGGCGCTGCCCTCGGCGGCGGACTGGAGATCGCGCTCGCGTGCCACCACCGCGTGGCGGCCGAGGGCCGCTACGAGATCGGTCTGCCCGAAGCCACGCTGGGCCTGCTCCCCGGCGGCGGCGGGGTCACCCGCACGGTGCGGATGTTCGGTCTGGCCGATGCGCTGATGAAGGTCCTGCTGCAGGGTCCGCGGATGAAGCCGGGCAAGGCCATGGACCTGGGTCTGGTCGACGAGGTCGTCGCAGCTGACGACCTGATGTCCACCGCGATCGCCTGGGTCGAGGCCAATGCGGGCAACGCGGAAGCCGCACAGCAGCCGTGGGACCGCAAGGGCTACCGGATGCCCGGCGGCAAGCCCAGCACGCCGTCGCTCGCTGCCATCTTGCCGTCGTTCCCGTCGAACCTGCGCAAGCAGGTCAAGGGCGCGGACTACCGCGCGCAGCGCAACATCATGAGCGCTGCGGTCGAAGGCGCACAGGTCGACTTCGACACTGCGTCGCGCATCGAGAGCCGCTACCTGGTCGAGCTGATCGTCGGTCAGCAGTTCAAGAACATGACGCAGGCGTTCTTCTTCGATCTGGGCGCCATCAACGCCGGCAGGTCCCGGCCGGACGGCATCGAGCCCACGACAGTGGAGAAGGTGGCCGTGCTCGGCGCCGGCATGATGGGCGCGGGCATCGCGTACGTCACCGCCCAGGCCGGCATGAACGTCGTGCTGAAGGACATCTCGCAGGAAGCCGCCGACCAGGGCAAGGCCTACAGCCAGAAGCTGCTGGACAAGGCGCTCGAGCGGGGCAAGATCACCGCCGAGAAGCGCGACGAGGTGCTGGGACGCATCCTGGCGACCGACGACTACGCCGATCTGGAGGGCTGCGACTTCGTCGTGGAGGCCGTGTTCGAGTCGGTCAAGCTCAAGCACGAGGTCTTCGCCGAGGTCGAGAAGGTCGTCAAGCCCGACGCCCTGCTGGGTTCCAACACCTCGACGCTGCCCATCACCGGCCTGGCCGAAGGTGTCTCGCGCCCGAAGGACTTCATCGGCATCCACTTCTTCAGCCCCGTGGACAAGATGCCGCTGGTGGAGATCATCGCCGGCGAACAGACCTCCGACGAGGCCATCGCCCGCGTGTTCGACTACACCAAGGCGATCAAGAAGACCCCGATCGTGGTCGGCGACAGCCGCGGCTTCTTCACCAGCCGTGTCATCGGCACCTTCGTCAACGAGGGCATCGGCATGCTGGCCGAGGGCGTCTCGCCGGTCTCGATCGAGCGTGCCACCACCATGGCGGGCTTCCCGGCGCCGGTGCTGCAGCTCAGCGACGAGCTCAACCTCGAGCTGATGACGAAGATCCGCGGCGAGTCCAGGGCTGCGGTCGAGGAGGCCGGCGGCACCTGGGAGACCAACGCGGGCGAGGGCGTCATCGACGAGATGATCGCCGAAGGACGTTCCGGCCGGCTCAAGGGCGCGGGGTTCTATGAGTACGTCGACGGAAAGCGCGTGGGCCTGTGGTCCGGTCTGGCCGAGAAGTTCCCGGTCAACGACGTGCAGCCGGAGATGGCCGACCTCAAGGAACGCCTCACGTTCATCATGAGCCTCGAATCGGTCAAGTGCCTGGACGAGAACGTGCTGCGGACCGTGCCTGATGCGAACATCGGTTCGATCTTCGGCATCGGGTTCCCGCCCAACCAGGGCGGGGTCATCCAGTACATCAACGGCTACGAGGCTGCCGACGGCAGCATCGGCGTGCAGGCCTTCGTCGACCGGGCCCAGGTGCTCGCCGACACCTACGGCGAGCGGTTCAACCCGCCTGCGTCGCTGTTGTCGAAGGCGAAGAACGGCGAGAAGTACGCCTGATGTCCGCAGGTGGGTGTCGGTCATGATGGAGTCATGACCGACACCCATCGCAGCATCGAGCTCGAGCGCACCGGGCCGAACGCCTTTCGCGCCACCAATGCCCGAGGCACCACCCTCGATCTCGGAGACGGGTCGAGCGACGACTTCACTCCCGTCGAGCTGCTCCTGGTGGCTCTCGGGGGATGCAGCGCCCTGACCGTCGATGAGATCGTCGCGCGGAGGGCCGAGCCGGACTCGTTCACCGTGCACACGTCGGGTGAGAAGATTCGTGACGAGCACGGCAGCCGGCTGACGGACCTTCAGGTCACCCTCGACATCGCCCTTCCCGAGGGCGAGGCCGGCGACGCCGCGCGAGCGGTGCTGGACCGCACGGTGCAGCAGACGCGGGACCGGTTGTGCAGCGTGAGTCGCACCGTGGAGGTCGGCACGTCGGTGCAGCTGAAGCTCTCAGACTGACGTGTGCTCGACGAGCATCTGAGCCAGCTCGTGCTCGAGTCGCGACGGTGGCGATGCCGGTGATTCGCGGTGGGCGGGCTCGGCGGCGAGAGTCTGACCGGACGGCAGGATCCACCGCAGAACGCTGTCCTGTTCGAGCGTGAGGACGCTGTGTCCCTTGAGGATGTGGTGGCGCCTGCACAGTGGCCAGATGTTCTCGCCCGAGGTCAGCCCCTCGGGCCACGGTTCTCGGTGGTCGAAGTCGCACTCGTCGGCCGGCTTGAGGCAGCCGGGGGCCTGACAGACTCCGTCGCGGAACGCGATGGCGAGCTTGAGGGTGTCCGGTGCGAGCCGGCCGACATAGTCGTGAGCCAACACGTCCTGGGTGTGCGGGTCGACGATCAGCCGGTGCCAGCGGGGGCGGGTGATCAGTTTCGGGTCCAGGACCCAGGCGGCTGGGCATGACCAGCCGCCGTCAGCGGACTCGGCGAATCCGTCACGTGCGCCGGTGAAGGTCTCCGCCGACAGCTTGACCGCGATCTGCGCGTGGACGGCGGCCTCTCCGGCTTCATTCGTGGTGGCCCAGGCCGCGAGCAGGTCGGCCTTGCGCTGGGCCAGGGTACGCGCGTCATCGGCGCCCGAACCGGTTGAACCCAGGGCCTTGGCCTCGTGGGCCAGGCGGCGGGCGATCGCTGCGGCCTGCGGTGCGGGGAGCAGGGCCCACAGGGTGGCCATGCCGTCGTCGCCGTGCTGGACCTCCACGCGGCGGTCCTCACGCGCCCGCTCGGCGCGCTCGAGTGCGAGGTCGGTCTCGACCCGCTCGACGAAGCGGCGCAACCAGCGCCGGAGCTCGGCCACCGTGTGTGATGCGGCGTAGGCGACGACGCGTTGGTCGAGTCGCACGTGCGACTCGGGCCGCTGCAGCGTGTCGACGGTCTGGGAGATCTCGCGTACGCGGGCCTCGTTGATGCAACCGTCGCGGAAGGCCAGCCAGGTCTGCGGAGCGTGCTCGCGCACCCGTTCGGCGGCGGCGAGGCGATAGTTGATCTGACCCTCGGACATTCCCGTCGCATGAGCGATCGACAGGCTGATGGCAGCCCGCTCGAGCTGACGCTGCAGCGGCCGCTCCAGCTCGTCGATCCGCGTGTTCTGTGCCGCCCGGTACTGCAACATGCCTTCGGTCTCGCGGGCCTCGGCCCGCGCCCGAGCCTGCGCGAGATCGGTCAGGTGACCGGTCGCGGCGAGCTCGGTGTGATCCATGTCTCCAATCTAGAGACACCCACTGACA
>JBBSRN010000084.1:0-9994 GCA_038242985.1 Propionibacteriales bacterium
CACCAGCGCCCGACGGCGACCTGACGCCCTGGTCGGCGCAGGGGGTCATGCTGCTGAACCGGGTGCTGACGGTCCAGCCGGGCGAGGCCGCCAGCCATCGCGGTCGGGGCTGGGAAGCAGTGACCCAGCGCGCGATCGAGGCCCTGGCCGACCGCGGCGGGCCGTGCGTGGCCATCTTGTGGGGTCGTCAGGCGCAGAGCCTGATCCCGCTGCTGGGGCAGATCCCCACGATCGCGTCGGCGCACCCGAGCCCACTGTCGGCGTCACGCGGATTCTTCGGCTCGCGTCCGTTCAGCCGCGCCAACACGCTGCTGCACGAACAAGGAGCGCGACCGGTCGACTGGTCGTTGCGCCACTAGGCTGACCTGGTGAGTGAGAAGAACGTGCGCGACCGCGCGGTGGTCATCGACCAAGGCGCCGCAGGAATGCAGCGATGGGCCATCCGGATCGTGGTCGTCGCTGCCGCTGCGCTGGTCCTCGGGTGGATCATCGGGCAGCTGTGGGTCGTGGTCTTCCCGGTGGCGATGGCGCTGGTCGTGAGCAGCCTGCTGCAGCCGCCCGTCGCCTGGTTGCGACGCAAGGGCTGGCCGTCGCCAGCGGCGGCGGCCCTGGTCATGCTCACCTTCATCGCGGCCGTCGTCGGCCTCGTCGTGATCCTGACACCCCAGGTGGCCGGCCAGGCCGACGAGATCGCCCGCGGCGCGACCGGCGGCCTGCAGAAGGTGCGCGACTGGCTGACCGGCGGGCCGCTGCAGCTGTCCGACGGGCAGATCACCCGCGCCATCCGCGCCGTCCAGGACAAGGTCCAGGAGAGTGCCACGACGATCAGCTCCGGTGTGTTCTCCACCATCGGGGCGGCCACCTCCGCCGTCGTCAACATCATCGTGGTGCTGATCCTGACCTTCTACTTCATCAAGGACGGCCACCGCTTCACGCCATGGGCGCGCACGCTCGGTGGACAGCGCGCCGGCGTGCACGTCGGCGAGGTGCTGGACCGCTCGTGGAACACGCTCGGTGGCTTCATCCGCACCCAGACCCTGGTCGCGTTCATCGACGCGTTGATCATCGGCATCGGCCTGGTCCTCCTGGGCGTGGAGCTGGCCGTGCCGCTGGCGGTGCTGACCTTCTTCGGCGGCTACATCCCGATCGTCGGGGCGTTCGTCAGCGGAGCGCTCGCGGTGCTGGTCACCCTGGTCACCAACGATCCGAAGGACGCCCTGATCGCGCTGCTCATCGTGGTGGCGGTGCAGCAGCTGGAGGGCAACGTGCTGTCGCCCCTGCTGCAGGGCAAGAACCTGAACCTGCACCCGGCAGTCGTCCTGCTGGGCGTGACCGCCGGCGGCACGCTGTTCGGCATCACGGGCGCGTTCCTGGCCGTGCCGGCCGTCTCCGCAGCCACCGAGGTGCTGCGCTACCTCAACGAGCGCATCGACGACGCGGTCGGCTACGGGGCGCCGGCCCAGGACTCGAAGGTCGCCCGAACGCTCGACAGCGACGAGCCCACCGAGCCGCCGGACTGAGCACTGGCCGGCGTCAGTGGTCAGCGGCGGCGGCGGCCTCCACGGCGGCAGCGACCTTGTGGTGCACCTCGGCGTGGAAGACGCTCGGGATGATGTAGTTGGGCCCCAGCTCGTCCGGGCCGACCGAGTCGGCGATGGCGGCGGCCGCGGCGGTCAGCACATCCATGCCGATGCTCCGGCTCCGTGCATCCAGCAGGCCCCGGAAGATCCCGGGGAACGCGAGGACGTTGTTGATCTGGTTGGGATGGTCCGAGCGTCCCGTCGCCACGACCGCCGCGTGCCGGCGCGCGATGGCCGGATCGATCTCCGGATCAGGGTTGGCCAACGCGAACACGATGGCGTCATCGGCCATGGACTCCACGTCCTGCGCATCGATCAGATTCGGTGCCGAGACACCGATGAACACGTCCGCCCCCGGGAGGACGTCTCGCAGCGCACCAGTCACCCCGGCGGAGTTCGTGTGCTCGGCGGTCCACGTCAGGGACTCGTGCAGACCCGCGCGGCCCCGGTGCACGACGCCGTCGACGTCGCAGACCACCACGTGCGACGCCCCGGCGTGCACCATCACCTTCAGCACCGCCGTGCCGGCCGCTCCGGCCCCGACGAGCACGATCCGTGCCTCGGGGAGGGTCTTGCCGACCACCCGCAGCGCGTTGCGCAGCGCCGCGAGCACCACGACCGCGGTGCCGTGCTGGTCGTCGTGGAAGACCGGGATGTCGAGGCGCTCGCGCAGACGCCGCTCGATCTCGAAGCAGCGCGGCGCCGAGATGTCCTCGAGATTGATCCCCGCGAAGCCCGGCGATATCGCGGCGACCGTCTCGATGATCTGCTCGACGTCCTGGGTGTCCAGACACAGGGGCCAGGCGTCGATGTCGGCGAACGACTTGAACAGCGCTGCCTTGCCCTCCATGACCGGCAGGGCCGCCTTCGGTCCGATGTTGCCCAGACCGAGCACGGCCGAGCCGTCGGTGACCACGGCGACGCTGTTGCGCTTGATCGTGAGCCGTCGGGCATCCTCTGGATCGTCGACGATCGCCTGACAGATGCGCGCGACGCCGGGCGTGTAGACCATCGAGAGGTCGTCGCGGTTGCGCAGCGGGTGCTTGGAAGCGACCTCGATCACGCCGCCGAGATGCATCAGGAAGGTCCGGTCGGAGACCTTGGCGACCAACACCTGGTCGACCGCGCGCAGCGCCTCGACCAGCTCGTCGGCGTGCTCGGGGCCTGATGAGGAGACCGTGAGATCGACCTGCAGCGTCTCCGGGGTGGACGACGAGACGTCGAGAGCCGTGACCTGACCACCGACTCGCTCCACGGCCGCGGTGAGATCGCTGACCGCTGGGCCACCGGCGGGCAGCGTGAGGCGGACGACGATCGAGTTCGAGATGCTGACGCTGCTCACCCAGCGACCCTACTCGCGGTCCTGGCCGCGTCGCGGGCCCGTTCGCGCCGCGCGTCCAGCAACGTCACGATCGCCAGCACGCTCCACGCCGCGAGCACCTGCAGGGACCGTGGATCGCCGCCGCCGAAGTAGGCCTGCCCGCGGGCGGCCTCCAGCGCCGCGCCGTGCGGCAACCATGGCGTGATGGCGCTCCACGGGCCGGACAGCATCCACGGGGAGGTCAAGCGCGCCATGGGTGCGGCCGACAGCACCAGCAGTGCGGCGGCGACGCCGATGCCCTGCACCCCGAACAGGCTCTCCAGCGCGAGGGTGACCGTCGCTGATGCCGCCAGGGTGAGCGCGGCGACCAGCCACCAGCCGAGCAGACCGTCGTCGTATCGCGCCGCCGCGACGAGAGCGATCACCAGTCCGACCGCGGTGGCCGAGCCCAGGACGATCGTGACCCGAACCAGCCCGCGCGCGAGCGTCGGCGCGACCGGACCGCGCAGCCAGGTGATGATGATCGGCGCAACGAAGCCGAGCAGCACGCACAGCCCGACGAGCACATAGACGCCGCGTGCGTCCGCGTCCCCGACACGGGTGGGCACGATGTCCTGCACCACGACGCCCCGGCCCAACGACGATTCGACGATCCGGGTCAGTCCCAGGACGGTGCGATTCAGGTCGCCTCCGTTCGCCGAAGCGATCAGCACCGTGTCCTGCCCGACCCGCAGGTCCACGATCACGGCAGCGACCAGGCTTCCGTCAGCCACGCCTGCGCGGGCGGCCGCCGGCGACCCCGCGGCGCGGAAGTCGACGGCATCACCGACGATCTCGGTGGCCTGGTCGACCACCGCCGCGACGACCACGGGATCGGCGACGATGGCGACCGGTGCGTCGTGCGACGTGGACGGCGGGCCCATCAGCACGAACGAGCCGAGAACGAGCATCTGCAGCAGTGCGACGGCAGCCGCCGCCCACCACCGGTTCCGCCCCATGCGGCCTGACACTACCGATGTGCGAGCGTGGGGACTGTGTCCAGTCGTAGGCTTCCATGGCGGGCGCGCGTCGCGTTGGTGACGCTGCCCGCGGCAGCCGCGTTGTTCGCCGTCATCGCGTGGGCACCCGGCACCGACTCCACCGAGATCCCCACGGCCCCGCTGGCCGCAGAGACCCGCTGCATCCCGTTCCCGCCGATCGGCTCGGTCGCCGCTCTCAACCAGCTGGTCGGAACGCTGCGCGGCGGCTCGGAGTTCGCCGGCGCCGACGTCGGCGCCGACGTGACGCTGCAGGACGGCCGCCGCCTGTGGGTGTTCGGCGACACCCTGAGGGACCCCGATTTCGTCGGGCAGCGTTTCGTGCGCAACTCGATGCTGGTCTTCGAGTCCGACTGCGCCGACGTGGTGCTGCCGGCTGACCACGGCGCCCTGATCCCTGATCGCGACGACGGAGTGGGCTACTGGCCGATGTCGATCGCGAGGGTCGAACGCACCGGCTACGACCTGGTCGGGGTGGCCGCGCAACGGGTGCGTGGGGCCGCCGCCCCCGACGGTGCGTCCGCCTTCGAGAATCTGGGTCCGTCGATCGCGGTGTTCGTCGTGCGCCGCGGGGCGACGCCCCAGCTGCTGCGCGTGACCGACGTCGGTGCCGATCGGGCCGGCACCGGACGCCCCACATGGGGCGCGGCGAGCACGGTGCACGACGGGTGGGTCTACCTGTACGGCACCGCGAACCAGGGCGACACGTTCGGATTCTCGTTGCAGGTGGCTCGCACCCGCTCCAAGGACATCAGCGAACCGCAGCGGTGGCGGTACTGGGACGGCAAGCGCTGGCAGAAGAAGGCATCCCGCGCCGCGGTGCTGATCCCCGCCGACGGCGGTGTCTCACAGACGCTCAGCGTGTTCGAGCAGGACGGCCGCTGGTACGCGGTCAGCAAGCGCGATGAGTTCCTGGGATCTGATCTGGTCATCTGGTCGGCTCCGGGCCCCACCGGTCCGTTCGTGGCGGGCCCGCCCGTCGCTCGCATCCCCAGCGAGGAGTCGTCGGGAAAGCTGCGCTACATGCCGCTGGCGCATCCGGACCTGTTGCCACGAAAGGGCACCATCGTCATCTCCTACAGCCAGAACAACACCGACATCGCCAAGGTGCAGGACGACCCTTTCCTGTACCGACCGCAGTTCCTGCGCGCCGATCTGCCGTAGTCGGCGTCAGGAGTCGAAGCCGAGCCCGAGGCGATCCAGGGTCCGCAGCAGCAGGTTGCGGCGTCCCTCGCGGTGGTCGGCGCGGTCCAGCGACCAGGTGGTGGCCCGGATGCCGGCCGTCGCGATCGGCTCGGGCGGGAACGGCAGCGGCTTCTTGCGCACCATCTCCAGCTGCGTGCGTTCGGTGCTCTGCCCGTCCAGACGATCGAGCATGACCTCGGCGGCGAACCGGGTCGCCGCCACGCCCAGTCCGGTGAAGCCGGCTGCGTAGGCCACGCGGCCTCGACGCGCGAGGCCGTGGAAGGCGCAGAACTGTGTCGAGGTGTCGATGGGGCCGGCCCAGCGGTGGCTGAACTGCAGGCCATCCAGCTGGGGGTACGTGGTCAGGAAGTGGCTCGCGAGCCGGCGGTAGGACGCATCGCGATCCTCGTACTCCGGCCGCACCTGTCGCCCCGAGTGGTAGATCGCGTCGTAGCCGCCGTAGAGGATGCGGTGGTCCTGGGTCATGCGCGAGTAGTGGAACTGATTGGCCAGATCGGCCACGCCCTGCCGGTTGCGCCAGCCGATCGACGCGTGTTGCTCGGCATCCATCGGCTCGGTCATCAGCACGTAGTCGTACACCGGGACGGTCGAGGAACGCGTCCGGCGCAGCAGCGGTCGAAAGACGTTGGTGGCCAGCGCGACGTGGGTGCTGCGCACCCATCCGCGGGCGGTCTGCACCGTCACCGGTCCGGACCAGCCGGAGTCGAGCCCCGTGACGGCCGAGTGCTCGTGGATCTGGACGCCGAGCTCGGTGGCAACGCGCGCCAGCTCGTGCGCCAGACGGGCCGGATGCACCAGGGCGCAGTCGTCCTTGGACCAGCGACCGGCCTGGTAGATCGGGCTGTCGATCTCGGCGCGCACCGCTGCCGCGTCGAGGTAGTCGCCCTCGGTCGACTCCTGCAGCCACCGCACCTGGTGGGGGTCGTAGGCCACCGACATCGTGCCGGTGCGCTCGAACTGACAGTCCAGACCCAGATCCTGGACGTCACGCTCGATCGCGTCGAGATTCTCCATGCCCAGTCGCTCGAGCGTCTCGTACTCCTCGGGCCAACGGCTGAGCCCGTTGTCGGCGCCGTGCGTCAGGCTCGCCTCGGCGAAGCCGCCGTTGCGCCCCGATGCCGCCCAGCCGACCGACTCCGCCTCCAGCAGCACCACGCGTGCCGAGGGGTTGCGGCGCTTGGCCAGCACCGCGGTCCACAACCCGCAGTAGCCGCCGCCGACGACCGTCAGATCGGCCTCGACCTGACCGGTCAGCACCGGATGGTCCGGCGCCGACGAGTCGTCGAGCCAGAACACCCGGTGCTCGGTGCCGGCCAGTGCTGCAGAGACCTGCGAGTCCGCTGGCGGCTGTCGCTCGAAGACGGTGGAGTGGCTGCCCATGGTCTCAGCCTCGCAGGTTCGCGAGCTCGTGTCCGTCGAAGATCGGAGCAGCCAGCGCCTCGTCGTACTCCGCGCGCAGCTGTTCGACGAGCTCGGCCACGCTCTGGCGCCGGCCGACGGTCGCGATGCCCTGCCCGGAGCCCCAGATGTCGCGCCAGGCCTTGGACTTCGCGCCGCCGCCGGATCCGAAGTCCATCGCCGACGGATCGGACACCGGCAGATTCGCCGGATCGAGTCCAGCGGCCTCGATGCTGCCCCGAAGATAGTTGCCGTGCACCCCGGTGAACAGGTTGCTGTAGACGATGTCCGCCGAGGTGCCGTCGACGATCATCTGCTTGTAGGCGTCGTCGTTGTTCGCCTCGTCTGTCGACATGAAGGCCGAGCCCACGTACGCCAGGTCAGCGCCGGCGATCTGGGCGGCGAGGACCGACGCGCCGTGCCCGATCGAGCCGGACAGCAGCAGCGGTCCGTCGAACCACTGGCGGATCTCCCGCAGCAGTGCGAACGGCGAGGTGGTGCCGGCGTGGCCACCAGCTCCCGCGGCCACCGCGATCAGGCCGTCGGCGCCCTTCTCGATCGCCTTGTGCGCGAAGCGGTCATTGATCACGTCGTGCAGCACGATGCCGCCATAGGAGTGGATCGCGTCATTGATCTCGGGGCGGGCGCCGAGCGAGGTGATGACGATCGGCACCTGGTGGTCGACGCACATCTGCACGTCGGCCTCGAGCCGGTCGTTCGACTTGTGCACGATCTGGTTGACCGCGAACGGCGCGACGGGCCGGTCCGGGTGGGCGGTCGCGAAGGCCTGCGTCTCCTCGCTGATCCGGTCCAACCACTCGCCGAGCACCGAGGCTGGGCGCGCGTTGAGCGCAGGGAACGAGCCGATGACGCCGGCGGTGCACTGGGCGATCACCAGCTCAGGCCCGGAGACGATGAACAGCGGGGACGCGACGACCGGTAACGCCATGGGGCGGCGCAGGATCTCGGGCAGACTCACGAAGGACCTCTCGACTATGTGCAACTAGTTGCATACCGTCAGAGATACTAGCCAGATCAGCTCGCCGCGGCCACCGCGACCTCCCGAGCATCGCCGTCCACCAGCACCACCACGTCCCCGACGCCCAACGATCCGACCGCCACCTGTTGCTTCGTCATCATGTGTCCTCCTGTCCCGCACGCTAGGGCGGCGAGGGCAGCGTGCCGGCGGTGCTCAGCAGCTGAGACCGGCGCGATGACTCCCTCCGGTGTGGGATGCGTCTGCCAGGGCAGACAGGCACAGTGGAGGCATGACCTCCTCGGACCGGACCGATCCCCTCGCCGCCGCGCGCCAGCTCCTGGTCGACGGCTTCAGCCGCATCGAGGAGGGGGTGCCGGCGGTCGTCGACGGGCTCAGCGCACAGGATCTGCTCTGGCGACCGGACGCGAGCGCCAACCACGTCGCCTGGCTCCTGTGGCACCTGACCCGGCAGCAGGACTCCCAGGTCGCGGCGCTGGGCGAGCACGAGCAGGCCTGGGATGCCGGCAGCTTCGCGGATCGCTTCGATCTGCCGTACGACGACGCCGCGCACGGGTACGGGATGTCCACCGAGGACGTCGGCGCCTTCCCCGCGACCGATCCCGCCCTCTTCGTGGACTACCAGCACGCGACCTTCGCTGCCACGAAGGACTTCGTGTCACGCGTGACGGCCGACGACCTCGAGCGCGTGATCGACCACGACTGGGATCCGCCGGTCACCGTGGCCTCGCGCATCGTGTCGGTGATGGACGACGCCGCCAAGCACCTCGGTCAGGCCGAGTACCTGCGCGGCCTGGTGCAGCGCCGCGAGACCTGAGCGTTCACTGCAGCGGCCCGGTCACCGACTCGACCGCGGCCACGACCGCGCCGGACTGGACCAGCTCGACCGTCGCCTCGATGTCCGGGGACAGGAAGCGGTCCCCTCCCGGTCCGGCGACGTGCTCCCGCAGGAGCGCGATGGCTGCGCGGGTCGCAGCCGACGGCTCCAACGGCGATCGCATCTGGATCCCCCGGGCAGCGGTCATCAGCTCGACGGCGAGCACCCGACCCAGTCCGTCGACGGACTGGCGCAGCTTGCGCGCCCCTGACCAGCCCATCGAGACGTGGTCCTCCTGCATCGCCGAGGACGGGATCGAGTCCACGCTCGACGGGACGGCCAGCCGCTTCATCTCCGAGACGATCGCGGCCTGCGTGTACTGGGCGATCATGTAGCCACTGTCCACGCCGGGATCGGCAGCCAGGAACGCGTGCAGGCCGTGGCTGCGGGCCGGATCGAGGAAGCGGTCGGTCCTTCGCTCGCTGATGCTCGCGACGTCGGCGGCGACGATGGCCAGGAAGTCCAGGACGTAGGCGATCGGGGCGCCGTGGAAGTTGCCGTTGGACGACACGCGGCCGTCGAGCGTGACGACGGGGTTGTCGATGGCGCTCTCGAGCTCGCGCTCCGCGATGCCTTGCGCGTGCTGCACGGTGTCCCGGGCACCGCCGGCGACCTGCGGCGCGCAGCGGAGGGAGTAGGCGTCCTGCACGCGGGTGTGTTCTGGTCCGGCGTGGCTCGCGACCATGGGCGACCCGGCCAGGACCCGCGCGATGTTGGCTGCGGACAGGGCCTGGCCCACCTGCGGACGCAGCGCCTGCAGATCGGCGGCGAAGACCTGGTCGGTCCCCATCAGACCCTCCACGCTCATGGCTGCGGTGATGTCGGCGATCTTGAGCAGCGTCGTCATGTCGTGCAGGGCGAGGATGAGCTGGCCGAGCATCCCGTCGGTTCCGTTGATGAGCGCGAGGCCCTCCTTCTCGGCCAGCACCGTCGGCGTGAGTCCCGCGGTGCGCATGGCCTCGGCGGTGTCGAGCAACGTGCCGGCCCGGTCGCGGACCTGCCCCTCGCCGATCAGCGCCAGCGCCACGTGGGCCAGCGGCGCCAGGTCGCCGGAGCAGCCGAGGCTTCCGTACTCCCGCACCACCGGGACGAGTCCGGCGGAGATGAGCCGCGCGTAGGCCTCGGCCGTCTCCGGTCGGATGCCGGTCCTGCCGGTCGCCAGCGTCGACAGCCGCAGCAGCATGAGGGCTCGGATCACCTCGGCCTCGACCTCGCGCCCGGATCCGGCGGCGTGCGAGCGCACCAGGCTCCGCTGCAGCTGCTGACGCATCTCCGGCGGGATGTGGCAGGTGGCCAGGGCGCCGAATCCGGTCGACACCCCGTACACGGGCACCTCGGCCCCGGCCAGCTCGTCGATGCGGCGGCGGCTGGCCGCCATGGCCTCCCACGCGTCGCCGGAGAGGCGCACCTGTGCTCCGCCTCGCGCCACGGCGACCACGTCGGCCATGCTGAGTGCGCTGACGCCGACCTCGACGACGTCGACGGACTGGTCTCGTGCCGTTGGAGTACTGATCACGTGCATCTCCCTGTCATGGATTCGGCGCTGCTCGCAATCTAGGCGCAGCACCTCACGCACGG
>JBBSRN010000085.1:0-9941 GCA_038242985.1 Propionibacteriales bacterium
ACTGCGTCGCACGATGTCGGCGGCCTGCTGCGGGCCCACGGCGGGCACGGTGCAGTTCACGGCCACCTGGTCGCGCACCGGTGCGGGCCACTCCCGCTCGGCGGAGTCGACGGCCGCGGCCAGCCACGGCACGCACTCCTCGGCGCCAGAGTCCAGGACCGGGCTGAACTCGGCCCAGCCGGCCGGGCCCTGCACGACCATCCCCTCACGCCGCGAGATGCCGCGAAATCGCACGGGCATGTCGATGGCGAAGGTCCGGAACTGCACGCTGCCGACCCTACTGGCCGCGAGCCGGGCCGGCACTGCCCTGCGCGAACGGGACGGGGTGCGATGGGACGGGGCAGGGTGGGACGATCGCAGCAACGAGCGAGAGGACGAGGACCGTGAGCCCGGATGCGCGACGCCACCACCCCGAGGGCCGCGACGGCCCAGATTCCGAGGGCACAGACTCCGAGGGATCAGACTCCGACAGCCTCGTCCTGCACATCGGTCGCGAGGAGCTGGTCATCCGCAAGCGCTACGAGATGCTGAGCGTCGTCAACGACCTGCTGATCGGCCTGTGGTTCCTGGTGGGCAGCTTCTTGTTCTTCTCCGCGTCCACCACGCGGGCGGGGACCTGGCTGTTCGTGCTCGGCAGCATCGAGATGCTGATCCGTCCCGCGATCCGTTTCGTCCGCGGGGTCCACCTCGGCCGGTTCGGTGCCGACGGCCGCGTCGTGGGACCGGGCAGCGGCGACTTCTGACCGGTGGGGCCGTGACCGAGGTCATGCGGCCCGCAGGATGCCGCATCCGTCGCGCCCCCGTAGTATCTGAACGAAACAGTTTCGTTTCGATCGATGCAGACGGAGGAGGCCCTGATGACCCGCCTGAGCGACGAGCGCCTCGCCGAGCTGTTCGACGGCACCCTGCAGCTCGTCGTCGAGCACGGCTTCGACCGCCTCACGATGGACCAGATCGCCGACGCGACGCACAGCAGCAAGGCGACGCTGTACCGCCAGTGGGGCAGCAAGACCGCGCTGGTGGCCGACGCTCTCCTGCGCAGCGTCGAGGCTCACGAGATGGCCATCGACACCGGCCATCTGCGCTCCGACCTGCATCTCATGCTGACCCAGGACAAGCCCGACAAGGTCCAGGACGGAGCTCTCGTCGGCGCCCTCCTGCACGCGGTCAAGCACGACGCCGATCTCGGTCAGGTCCTGCGCGAGAAGGTCATCGCGGTGGGCCGTCGCCGGATCGACGACGTCATCGCGCTCGCCGTTGGTCGCGGCGAGGTCGCGCCGGACTCCCCCGGCATCGAGTACGTCGCCTTCCTGGTCATCTCCCAGGTGGTCCTGCAACCCGTCGTCGACGGCGCCCCGTGGGACGACGCGGACAAGCTGCGCTTCGTCGACGCCGTCCTGCTGCCGATGCTCGGCATCGGCTGATCCCCCTCACCTCCACTTCCGTTTTCTTCTTCAGGAGCACTCATGGCTTGGCACCTCTACCGGCTCGGACGCTGGTCTTTCAACCATCGACGCATCGTCGCCACCTTCTGGGTGTCGCTGCTGATCCTGGTGGGCGTGGGCGCCGCGACCCTGTCGGGCAAGACGTCCGACCAGTTCAACCTGCCGGGCATCGAGTCGACCCAGGCCTTCGACCTGATCGAGCAGCGCTCCCCCGGCGCCTCACCTGACGGCGCGACCGCGCGCATCGTGTACCAGGCGCCCGAGGGCAAGACCCTCACGACGAAGGCCAACCAGAAGGTGGTGCTCGAGGCCATCGACGCCGCTCGGACCAAGCACGTCGTGGCCACCAGCGACCCCTTCACGACCGGCACGGTCTCCAAGGACGGCACCGTCGCCTACACGAGCATCAACTACGACCGCACCTCCATCGAGCTGACCGACGCCGACCGCGCGGCGCTCGAGAGCTCCGGTGACTCGCTGGCGTCCCAGGACATCTCCGTCGCGATCGGTGGCGACGCGCTGCAGGAGGTGCCCGAGACCGGCACCACCGAGCTGCTCGGCATCGCCGTCGCGGTCATCGTCCTGATCATCACGTTCGGATCCCTGCTGGTGGCCGGGATGCCGCTGCTCACGGCACTGATCGGCGTCGGCATCGGCGTCGCCGGCATCACGACCCTGACCGGGTTCGTGGACCTCGGATCGACCACTCCCATCCTCGCCACGATGCTCGGGCTCGCCGTCGGCATCGACTATGCGCTGTTCATCGTGAGCCGGTACCGGCACGAGGCCACCGAGGGCCGCTCCCTGGAGGAGGCCGCGGGCCGCGCCGTCGGCACCGCAGGATCGGCCGTGATCTTCGCCGGCCTGACCGTCGTCATCGCCCTGGCCGGACTATCGATCGTCAACATCAGCTTCCTCACCGAGATGGGCCTGGCCGCGTCGGCGACCGTCGCCGTCGCCGTGCTGATCGCCCTGACGCTGCTGCCTGCGCTGTTCGGCTTCGCCGGTCAACGCGTCGTCTCCGGCGGACTGCGGCTGTTCACGAGCAAGGATCGCCAGGAAGGCCATGCCCACGAGCTTCCCCGCCGCACGAACGGGCGGCGCTGGGCCGACCTGGTCACCAAGCACAAGGCCGTCACCTTCATCGGTGGCCTGCTCGTCGCCGGAGTCCTCGCCGTGCCGGTCGCCTCGATGCAGCTGGCCCTGCCCGACGACGGCACTGCCGCCAACGGCAGCGGCGCCCGGATCGCCTACGACACGATCGCGGAGAACTTCGGCGCCGGCACCAACGGACCGCTGCTGCTCGTCGTCGACACCCAAGGAGCCAAGGATCCGCAGGGTGCGGTGGACGCGGTGATGGCCGAGGTCGGCAACATCAAGACCGATGTCGCTGCCGTCGTGCCGCCGGTCACCGACGACACCCCGGCCGAGGCCGCGCAGGCCTACGAGCAGCAGCTGGAGCAGGCCCAGTACGCCATCGTCACGGTGATCCCGAAGAGCGGCCCGTCCGATGCCGACACCCAGCAGCTGGTCGATGACATCCGATCGGCCGTGGGCGGCGTGGAGCAGCAGACCGGCGCGACCGTGCTCGTCACCGGCCAGACGGCGCTCGGCGTCGACATCTCCGAATCGCTGGCCGACGCGTTCCCGCGGTACCTCGTGGTCGTCGTCGGATTCGCGTTCCTGCTGCTCGCGCTGGTGTTCCGCTCGATCCTGGTGCCGCTGAAGGCCGTCGCCGGCTTCCTGCTGTCGGTCGGCGTCGCGCTCGGCTCGACGGTGGCGGTCTTCCAGTGGGGCTGGTTCGCGGACCTGATCGGCCTCGACAAGTCCGGGCCCGTGCTGTTCCTGCTGCCGCTGCTGCTGACCGGCATCCTGTTCGGCCTGGCGATGGACTACGAGGTGTTCCTGGTCTCGCGCATGCGAGAGGAGTACGCGCACGGCATGGCCGCCGTGCCGGCCGTGGTCCACGGCTTCCAGTACGGCGCCCGGGTCGTCACGGCCGCCGCGGCCATCATGATCGGCGTGTTCGGCAGCTTCGCGCTCGGCGACGACGTGATCATCAAGTCGATCGGCTTCGGCCTGGCGATCGGCGTGCTCGCCGATGCCTTCCTCGTCAGGATGACGCTGGTGCCCGCTTTCATGGCACTGGTCGGCGACCGCATGTGGTGGCTCCCTCGCTGGCTGGACCGCCTGCTGCCCAATCTGGACATCGAGGGCGAGTCGCTGCGGGCCCGCACTGCCGAGGCCGAGCCGGAGCTGGTGACCGCTCCCTGACCACGATCGGACAACCTGTGGGTGGCGTGCCTACGGTGGAGGCATGACTCGAATTTCCATCGTGGGAGGCCACGGTCAGATTGCCCAGCTGCTCATCAGTGAGCTCGTCGCCGCGGGACACCAGCCCGTGGCGCTCGTGCGGAAGCCCGAGCAGGTCGCCGAGCTCGAGGCCTTGGGGGCGGAGACGGCCATGCTCGACATCGAGCAGGACGACGAGGACCGGTTCGCCGAGGTGTTCGCCGGATCCGACGCCGTGGTGTTCGCAGCAGGTGGCGGTGGTGACGGCAACATCGAGCGCAAGAAGACCGTGGATCTCGGCGGATCGTTGAAGTCGATCGCCGGGGCCACCACCGCCGGCGTGCAGCGCTTCGTGCAGATCTCGGCGATCAGCGTGGACGAGCCGGTACCAGATGACACCGAGGAGGGCTGGAAGGCCTACGTCATGGCCAAGCGCGATGCCGACACTGCCCTGCGCGACAGCGATCTGGACTGGACGATCATCCGCCCCGGCGGACTGACCGACGATCCCGCCACCGGCCAGGTCGAGCTCGGCCCCGACGTCGATCGCGGCGAGGTCTCCCGCGCCGACGTCGCGAAGGTGCTCGCCGCCTGCCTCGGCGACGACCGGACCATCGGTCAGCAGTGGACCCTGGTCGGCGGATCGACCCCCGTCGACGACGCCATCACCGCCCTGGTCAGCTAGTCCCCTCGCGAGTCACTGAGTCACCCGTCGGGAGTCACTGCGTCGCACGTGACGAGTCACTGCGTTGCACGTACGGGGTCACGGCAGCTCACCGAGTGACTCCTCACCGGTGACGCAGTGACTCCCCAGCGGTAACTGCGTGACTCGCCAGGGGTGACGGAGTGACTCCTCAGCGGAGGAGGGCCTGGCGGTCGATCTTGCCGCCGGGCAGCAGGGGTAGGTAGTCCAGCAGGACCACCTCGCGCGGTGCCCAGGTGCGCGGCAGCCCGGCTTCCTGCACCCCGTCGCGCACGGCGTCCAGGCGCAGCCCGTCGAGGCACACTGCGTCAGCCGGCACGACGAAGGCCACCACCTGGCTGCCCCACTCCGGGTCCGACCGGCCGAGCGCGACCGCATCGGCGACACCGTCGAGGTCGCGCAACGCCTGGGTGACCGCCGGGAGCGAGACGTTGACCCCGCCGCTGTGCACGACGTCGTCGATGCGGCCCACGATGCGCAGCCGGCCCTCACCATCGAGCTGCCCGAGATCGGCGGTGGAGAACCAGCCGTCCTCGAGCGCGCCAGATCCGGGCAGCACCGATCCAGGCTGTGCCGGATCGCCGTACCCGTCGCACAGCACGTCGCCAGCGATCTGCACCTGCCCAAGGTCGTCGATCCGTACCCGCACCCCGTCCAACGGGAGACCGTCGTAGACGCAGCCGCCGCAGGTCTCGGACATGCCGTAGGTGCGCACGACCGACACTCCTGCCTCCTGCGCGGACGTCCGCAGCTCGGCGGGCATCGCGGCCCCACCGACCAGCACGGCGTCGAGCGCAGCCAGGACATCGCCCTGGCCGTCTCGCAGGAGTCGGTGCATCTGCGTGGGCACCAGCGAGGCGTATCGCCGGGGGCCGGACGTCGCGCGGATGGCCGAGCCGAGATCGCGGTGCTCGCCAGCGATCACCGGGTCGATCCCGGCCAGCACCGATCGCACGAGCACCTGCAGGCCGCCGATCCCCGTGACGGGCATCGCCGACACCCACCCGCCCGGGCCACCGAGGCGCTCGAGGCTGGACCGTGCCGAGGAGACGACCGCTCGGTGCGACAGCACGACGTCCTTGGGCGTGCCCGTGCTGCCGGACGTGCGCACGACCAGGGGCTCACCACCGTCATGCACCCACGGGCGCAGCAGGTCGAGCACATCTCGCGGCGCACCCTGGACGGGTCGCAGCGAGGCGGTCATCCGGCGTCCTCCGCGGCCAGGTCGTTCGTCCGCTTGAAGTAGACCCACGGGAACCACATCGTGGCGATGCGCTCCCATCCCTTGCGCTCCAGCTCTCGTGCGGCGCGGCCGCCCACCACCGCCCGGCGGTGCTCCCACTGCACGTCGGACTGCACGATGTCGTGGAACATCGGGCCGAACCCCACCGAGTGCCATCCACGACGGCCCCACTCCGCGAGCGTGTCCATCTCCCCCATCGCGGTGAGCCCGACCAGGCGGTGCCCCTCGGCGGGATCGGACTCGGTCACGGGTGGACGACCGAAGCGTTGCTGCGCGGCCTGTCGCGTCATGTCCATCGACGACCCGATCGCCTCCCAGCTCCAGCCCGCGGCGCGAGCCGCGGCCACGGCCGCGCTCAGCAGGATCGCGACCTCCTCGTGCGCCCGCCGAGTCAGGACCACCAGGTCCAGGTGGGCGGTCGTGTCCTGACCCAGGCGCTGCTCGAGGCCGGGATCGAGCCGCGCAATCGCCGCGGCGACGACGTCGGAGAACTCTCGACCGGTCGGATCATTCGTCGCAGTCACCATGCCGTCAACGGTAGGTTGACGCATGGCTCGAGTCAACTTTTCCTTGACGTGCGACGCGGTGGCAGACTACGCGGGTGAGCCAGCCAGCCCCCAGCCCCGCCAGCCTCTGGATCGCCGGCGCGCGGCCCCGGACGCTACCGGCGGCCATCGCCCCCGTCGTGGCCGGCACGGGTGCCGCGGCGTTCGCTGACTCCATCGTGTGGTGGAAGGCCCTGCTCGCGCTCGGCGTCTCGCTGGCGCTGCAGATCGGCGTCAACTACGCCAACGACTACTCCGACGGCATCAAGGGCACCGACGACGACCGTGTCGGCCCGTTGCGCCTGGTCGGTTCCGGACTGGTGCCGGCGCGGAAGGTCAAGCTCGCGGCCTACGCGTTCCTCGGGCTCGGCGCGATCCTCGGCATCGCGCTCGCCGCCACCACGACGTGGTGGCTGCTGCTGGTGGGTGCGGCCGCCATCGGCGCCGCGTGGACCTACACCGGCGGCCCCAGCCCCTACGGGTACCGCGCCCTCGGCGAGGTCAGCGTCTTCGTGTTCTTCGGCCTGGTGGCCGTCGTCGGCACCGCCTTCGTGCAGATCGAGCAGATCACCGGCCCCGCGCTGGCCGGGGGCATCGGGGTCGGCGCCCTCGCCTGCTCGATCCTCGTGGCCAACAACCTGCGCGACATCCCGACCGACACCGCATCGGGCAAGCGCACGATCGCCGTGCTGCTGGGAGATGCGAACACGCGCCGGTTCTTCACGCTGCTCGTCGTCGTGGCGGTGCTCTCCCTGGTCTGGGCGTCGACCTTCACGTCGTGGGCGCTGCTCGGACTGATCATGACGCCGTGGATCGTGCGCGCGCGCCAGACGGTGTCCTCCGGCGCGCTCGGTCCCGCACTCATCCCCGTGCTCCGCGACACCGGACTGGCCGAGCTCACCTACGCGATAGGCCTCGCGGTCGGCCTGGCCATCGGAGCCTGAGGTGCGGGTCGTGGTCGTCTCGGACACGCACGCGCCACGATTCTGGAAGTCGATGCCTGCGGCGGTCGCCGACCAGCTGCGCGACGCAGACGTGATCCTGCACGCCGGTGACGTCTGCGTCCCCCAGGTGCTGGACGAGCTCGCCGCGTGGGCCCCGGTGCACGTGGTGCTGGGCAACAACGACGGTCCCGATGTCGCGGCCTGGGGCGCACCCGAGACGCTCGAGCTCGAGCTGGCCGGCGTGCGCATCGCCATGATCCACGACTCCGGAGCGAAGCAGGGTCGGACCCGTCGCATGCGCTCACGGTTCCCCGACGCCGATCTGGTCGTCTTCGGCCATTCACACATCCCATGGGACACCGAGGACGACGGCCAGCGGCTGTTCAACCCCGGTTCGCCCACCGACAAGCGACGCCAGGAGCACGGCACGATCGGTCAGCTGGTCATCGAGGACGGCCGGATCGTGTCGGCCCGGATCGTCGCGGTGACGCGCTAGCGCGGATCGAACGCGCCGCTGGCGGCGAAGCGTTCGAGCACGGCGGCGTACGGGGCGATGTCGATGCCCTTGTCGGCCAGCCAGGCGTCATCGAAGTACGTGTTCACGTAGCGTTCACCGCCATCGCACAGCAACGTGACGATGCTGCCGGACTCGCCGGCGCTGACCATGTCGGCGGCATAGTGCAGCGAGGCCCACACGTTGGTGCCGGTGGAGCCGCCGACCGGCCGGCCGAGCAGGGCCGACACCCAGCGCGCCGTCGCGATCGATGCGGCGTCGGGCACGACCACCATGTCGTCGACGACCCCACCCACGAACGACGGCTCGATCCTCATCCGTCCGATGCCCTCGATGCGAGAAGGCGTGTCGGTGGTGACGTCGGAGCGGTCCTGCTCCCAACCACCGTGGAAGGCGGAGTTCTCCGGATCGGCCACCGCGACCCGGGTGTCGAACCGGCGGTACCGCACGTACCGGCCGATGGTCGCCGACGTGCCGCCGGTGCCCGCACCGACCACGACCCACGTCGGGCACGGGTGCGGCTCGGCGGACATCTGCTGGAAGATCGACTCGGCGATGTTGTTGTTGCCGCGCCAGTCCGTGGCCCGCTCGGCGTACGTGAACTGGTCCATGTAGTGCCCACCGGTCTCGGCCTCCAGTCGCAGCGCCTCGGCGTAGACCGCTCCCGGATCGTCGACGAGGTGGCAGGTGGCGCCGTAGAACTGGATCAGTGCGATCTTCTCGGGGCTGGTCGTGGCCGGCATGACCGCGATGAACGGCAGTCCGACCAGCTGCGCGAAGTAGGCCTCGCTGACCGCCGTCGATCCGCTGGAGGCCTCGATGATCGTGGAGTCCGGGCGCACCCACCCGTTGCACAGCGCGTAGAGGAACAACGAGCGTGCCAAGCGGTGCTTCAGGCTGCCGGTGGGGTGCACCGACTCGTCCTTGAGGTAGATGTCGACGCCGTCCAGCGGCGTCGGCAGCACGTGCAGATGGGTGTCGGCGCTGCGGTTGGCGTCAGCGTCGACGCGGCGGATCGCCTCGGCGATCCAGGCCCGGTCCTCAGTCGACGTCTTCGGCACTCCGCGACTCCTCCAACCGTTCGGTCATGCGAGTCGCCCGGTCCTCGATGTTGCGAGCGAGGTCGTCGCGCAGGCCGGCCAGCAGGAAGGCCGAGACGACGGCCGAGACGAGCATGGCCACCAACAAGATCACCAGGTTGCTGAGCGGCGACATCTCGAACACCAGCAGCCCGAGGCCCCACAGCGCACCCCAGCACACGGCGAACACGAGGAACCGCGCGAGGGTGTACCGCCAGAATGCCTTCACCCGACCAGCGTAGTAGCCCGCCGGTACGGTGGAGGGCATGGGCAAGTTCTTCTTCGCGGTCTTGGCGATCACGCTGTTCATCTACGCCCTGTTCGACCTGATCGCGACACCCCGACACCAGATCCGCGGCATGCTCCCCAAGGCTGTCTGGTTCGTCGTCATCGCCCTCGCGCCGATGCTGGGTCCCGCGCTGTGGCTGGTCGTGGGTCACCGCCGCACCTGGAATCCTCCCGCTGGCGGCCGACCCGCCCCGAGGCCGCCGCACGGCCCGGACGACGATCCGGACTACCTCCGCGGTCTCTGAGCGCGACGCTGCACGCCAGCGGCCTTGCGATGCGTCTGACTGAACCTCCGGTGTCCGATTCCACTCCCCGGGCCGCCGCTGCTGGGCTGGGTCATGTGCCGGCTCGAGTCACGTGCCGGCTTCGAGTCACGTGCCGGCTCGAGTCACGTGCCGGCTTGGGTCACGTGCCGGCTTGGGTCACGTGCCGGCTTGGGTCACGTGCTGGCTTCGCCGGGGCTGAGGACGACAGCAGGGGCGGACGTTGCGCCGTCGGCACGACTGGGTCTGTCGGCCACCAGGAGTCGCGGGCGGCCCAGGGTCCCCACCCGCCACCGCCGTCACAAGCCCCGGTGCTTACCTCGGCCAAAATCATCCCGACAGCCGACCTAGTCACCGCCACCCCCAGCCGGTGTCCCCAGTCCCGGCGCTGCCGCCCACACCCCACCAGGCCTAAGCCGACTCAGCCACCGCCACCCCAGCCGGCCCTGCGCCACCGGCACGATGTGGTCCGGTGTCGGCCACCAGGAGACGCAGGCGGCACAGGCTCCCCACCCGCCATCGCCGTCACAAGCCGCGGTGGTTACCTCGGCCAAAATCATTCCGAAAGCCGAACTAGTCACCGCCACCCCAGCGGCGTCCCCAGGCCCGGCGCAGCCGCCCACAC
>JBBSRN010000086.1:0-9800 GCA_038242985.1 Propionibacteriales bacterium
CGCCGTGGCACCGGCACCGGCTCCGCTGTCCGGACCCGAGCCGGCCGCGGTAGTCGTGCCGCCGCCGCAACCCGCCGAAGATCCCGAACCGCTCGTCACAGAAATCCCGGTGGCTGAAGGACCGGTGGCCGAAGCCCCGGTGGCTGAAACCCCGGTGGCTGAAGCCCCGGTGGCTGAAGCCCCGGTGGCTGAAGCCCCGGTGGCTGAAGCCCCGGTGGCTGAAACCCCGGTGGCTGAAACCCCGGTGGCTGAAACCCCGGTGGCTGAAACCCCGGTGGCTGAAACCCCAGTCGCCGAACCCGAACCTGTCGCCGAACCGGAATCGGACCCGGAGCCCGTCGCCGCCGCGGTGGGCAGCCTGACGGTCGCGGACGTCCGTCGCCTGTGGCCCGAGGTGCTCACCAAGGTGCGCGGCATGCGCCAGTTCGCCTGGATCATGCTCAGCCAGAACGCCCAGGTCGTCGATCTGGAGGGCAGCCTGCTCACCCTCGGTCTCAGCAATGCCGGTGCCCGCGACTCCTTCGTGACCAACAAGGTCGCCGATCCGTTGGTGCAGGCGCTCACCGAGGTGCTCGGCGGGCGCTGGAGCATCGACACGATGATCGACGTCACGGCCACCGCCACTGCGTCCGCGGCGCCCGCCGCGGCACCGGCTGAGTCACCTCATGCGGCCGCGGCACACGTGGCGGTCACCGGTGCTGCGGCCCAGGCGGTGCGCGATCGACTGAGGGAACCCGTCGAGGATCTTGGTGACCCCGATGCCGATGCCCGCGTCGACGACGAGGTCGTCGATGACGGATCCACCGATCCCGAGGAGCTGCTCACCCGTGAGCTGGGGGCCCAGATCATTGACGAAACACCCCACGACTGAGACCTCGCGACAGGGGTGGGTCAACCGCACCCGCCTCGACATCGACCTGTCGCCGCTCGAGGTGTTGCGCCGGTTCCGGGGTCGTGACCGGCTCGTCGCCCTGATCGGCGCGTGGCACCACGGTGAGGCGTTGATCGCCTTCGACCCTGCTCAGGTGCTCGTGGGTGATCCGTTCGAGATCGATCTGGACCGGTCGCCGGCCCAGGTCGGGCCTGCCGGCGGTTTCGGCGGGGGATGGATCGGGGCCTGGGGACATCAGCTCGGATCGCTGATCGAGCGCCTCCCCCCGCCCCCGCACCGCCCGATACCGCAACCGGATCATCGGATCGCCTTCTACGACCACGTGGTGCGGCGCGTGGACGGTCAGTGGTGGCTGGAGTCGCTGCGCCCGGACGCCGGCCGCGACGCCGCCATCGAAGCCGCGCTGCGCGATCACGACAGCCCGGCTCTGCCCTTCGAGGTGGGGACGTTCGACATGACTCCGCACCCTGACGCCCACCGGGCGGCCGTCGCTCGGGTGATCGAGCACATCGAGGCGGGCGACCTCTTCCAGGCCAACCTGTGCACCCGTCTGGAGGCGTCGTGGTCCGGAGATCCGCTGGATGCCTTCTGTGCGGGGGTGGATCGGCTCTCGCCGGCGTACGCAGCATTCGTGTCCTCGCCGGACGGCGCGCTCGCCAGCTTCTCGCCCGAGCTGTTCCTGCGGCGCACCGGCGACGAGGTGCTCACGTCCCCGATCAAGGGCACGGCACCGCTGGAGTCCGATCCGGCCGTGCTGGTCGCCTCGGCGAAGGACCGGGCCGAGAACATCATGATCGTCGACCTGATGCGCAACGATCTGGGCAAGGTGTGCGTGCCCGGCTCGGTGCGGGTCCCGGCCATCGCGCGGGCCGAGCGGCACGCGGTCTGGCACCTGGTGTCGGACGTCGTCGGTCACCTCGATCGCGACGTCTCCGATGCGCAGCTCCTGCGTGCCACCTTCCCGCCCGGGTCGGTCACCGGCGCGCCCAAGGTGCGCGCGCTGCAGATCATCGCCGAGCTCGAGAGCACCGCTCGCGAGGCCTACACCGGTGCCATCGGTCATGTCAGCGCAGCCGCTGGGTTGGAGCTGAGCGTCGTGATCCGCACCTTCGAGTTCTCGGCGTCTGCCGACCGGGTCTGGTTGGGCGTCGGTGGCGGGGTGGTGGCCGACTCCACCCCCGACGGCGAGCTGGCCGAGTGCCTCGTCAAGGCCCGGCCGCTCATCGAGGCGATCGGCGGCCGTCTCAATCTTCGCGTCGACGTCGAGCCCGCTCGATCGCCCATGCAGGAGCGCGCGCTGCCGATCCCCTCATCCGGCGTGGCCCTCGGGCTGTACGACACGGGGCTGTACGACACCGTGCTCGTCGAGGACGGTGTGGCCGTCGATGTCGACGCCCACCTGGCCCGTCTCGATGCGTCGGTGCGCGCCGTGCACGGCACCACGATCCGCGCGGGTCTGGACGATGCGGTGCTGCACCGGGTGTCTGGACTGGTCGGGCGGCACCGACTGCGGATCGACGCCCTGCCGGTCGGCGCCGATGAAAGCACCGACGGCAGCACCGACGTGCGGGTCACGCTGGCGGTGCGTCCGATCACCGGGGACGTCGACTCGTGGACCCTTCGCTCGTGCGTGGTCCCCGGCGGGCTCGGGCAGCACAAGTGGTCCGACCGGTCGGTGCTCGCGCCAGTCGCCGACCCTGCCGTCGACCAGCTGCTCGTCGACGTGGACGGTTCGCTGCTCGAGAGCGGTCGGGCGTCGCTGTTCCTCGTGATGGACGACGGGGTCCACGCGCCGCCAACCGACGGCCGCATCCTGCCGGGCACGGCGCGCGCCCGCATCATCGAGATCCTGCGGGTCGCTGCCATCCCGGTGTTCCAACGTCGCCTGTCCGCCGGTGACCTCGACCGCGCGCACGAGGTGTTCGTGGCCAATGCGCTGCGCGGTGTCGTCCCTGTGACGGCCGTGGACGACCGACGATGGCCAGCCGGTCGCACCACTGCGTGGATCCGCGACGAGCTCTGGCGATTCTGGCGCGACGGACCGGTGGCTGCGGGAGGAGAGCGCCGCGAGTCGCAGGCGGCAGCGCCGCGCAACCCGACGCGCGCGCGGGTCCTCTTCATCGACAACTACGACTCGTTCGTCTACAACCTGGTGCAGCACGTGGCCGAGCTCGGCGCCGGCTGCGAGGTGGTGCGCAACGACGCGGTCACCGTCGATGACCTGATGGCGGCGCGCGACCGATCCGAGTTCACCCACCTCGTGGTTTCGCCCGGGCCCGGTTCGCCGGCCGACGCGGGCATCAGCATCGACGCGATTCGCAGGCTCGGACCCGTCACCCCCACGCTGGGAGTGTGCCTCGGCCACCAGGCGATCGGCGTGGCCTACGGGGCAGCTGTCGTGCGTGCTCCCGAGGTCGTCCACGGCAAGCCGTCGTTGGTGCACCACGACGGGGCCGGGGTCTACGCCGGTCTGCCCAGCCCGGCCGTGTTCGCGCGGTACCACTCCCTGGTCGTCGACGAGGCCACGCTGCCACCGGACCTGGTGGCCACCGCGCACACCGCATCAGGCTTGCTGATGGGCGTGCGGCACCGCATCCACCCCGTCGAGGGCGTCCAGATGCACCCGGAATCGATCCTCACCACCGTCGGCTCTCAGATGTTGCACGCCTTCCTCGCGCCACGGCGGTAGCCGCCTGCGCGCCGATCGGTTCCGTCGGGTGCGGCCGACTAGGCTGAAGGCATGTATGACGGCGTGATCCAGGACCTCATCGACGAGCTCGGGCAGCTTCCCGGCATCGGTCCGAAGAGTGCCCAGCGCATCGCGTTCCACCTGCTGGACGCCGATCCCGCCGACGTCAACCGATTCGCCGCCACCCTCGTCGAGGTCAAGGCCAAGGTCCACTTCTGCGCCACGTGCGGCAACGTCACGGTCGACACCGAGTGCCGCATCTGCGCCGATCCGCGCCGCGACGCGACGGTTCTGTGCGTGGTCGAGGAGAGCAAGGACGTCATCGCGATCGAGCGCACCCGTGAGTTCCGCGGTCGCTACCACGTGCTGGGCGGGGCCATCTCGCCCATTGCTGGCATCGGGCCCGATCAGCTGCGGATCAGAGAGCTGTTCGCGCGGCTGAACGACGCGGCGATCGCCGAGGTCATCATCGCGACGGACCCGAATCTGGAGGGAGAGGCCACGGCCACCTACCTGATCCGCCAGCTCTCCACGCTCGGCATCAAGGTCAGCAAGCTCGCCAGCGGCCTCCCGGTCGGCGGCGACCTCGAGTACGCCGACGAGCTCACCCTCGGTCGGGCCTTCGAGGGCCGCACCTCGATCGCTCCCGCCGCCGCCCCCGTCTGATCCTTCCCGTCTGTCACTTTCGTCAGCGGACGGGCGTGGGCCGGACCGGTCGTCTCGCGGCCGGAATCCGAGTCCGTGCGTCGGTGGGCGGCCCGGTAGAGTGGGCCTGCGCAGCGTCGCGCACCCGTATTCGGTTGAACAAGGATTCCTCGTGGGCATTGTCGTTCAGAAGTACGGCGGCTCCTCGGTTGCCGACGCCAGCAGCGTCAAGAGGGTCGCCCAGCGCATCGTCGCGACCAAGAAGGCCGGTCACGACGTCGTGGTGGTGGTCTCCGCCATGGGCGACACCACGGACGGCCTCATCGACCTGGCCAACGAGATCTCGCCGCTGCCGCCGGTGCGAGAGCTGGACATGCTGCTCACCGCCGGTGAGCGCATCAGCATGGCCGTGCTGGCGATGGCGATCGGCGGGCTGGGCCATGAAGCCCGCTCCTTCACCGGATCGCAGGCCGGCGTCATCACCGACTCCGAGCACGGCCGCGCGAAGATCATCGACGTCACGCCGGGGCGCATCCAGGGCGCGCTCGACGAAGGGGCCATCGCCATCGTGGCCGGCTTCCAGGGCGTCTCGCAGACGACGAAGGACATCACCACCCTGGGCCGCGGCGGGTCCGACACCACAGCGGTCGCGCTGGCTGCTGCCCTGCACGCCGAGGTCTGTGAGATCTACACCGACGTCGACGGCATCTTCACCGCCGACCCCCGCATCGTGCCCACGGCGTGCCAGATCCCGAGGATCTCCTATGAGGAGACGCTCGAGATGGCCGCCAATGGCGCCAAGATCCTGCACCTGCGTTGCGTCGAGTACGCGCGCCGCAACGACATCCCGATCCATGTGCGCTCGTCGTTCTCCGACAAGACCGGCACCTGGGTCGTCCGATCCGAGGACGTGAATCCCATGGAACAAGCCATCATCTCCGGCGTCGCGCACGATCGCAGCGAGGCCAAGATCACCGTGGTCGGTGTGCCGGACAAGGTGGGCTTCGCCGCGTCGATCTTCACCGCGTTGGCCGATGCTCAGATCAACATCGACATGGTGGTGCAGAACGTGTCCGCCGCCGCAACAGCCTTGACCGACATCTCGTTCACGCTGCCGCGAGCCGACGGTCAGACCGCCATGACGGCACTGGCACGTCTGCAGGACACGGTCGGCTACGAGCGTCTGCAGTACGACGACGGCGTCGGCAAGGTGTCGATCGTCGGGGCGGGCATGCGCTCCGAGCCCGGCGTGACCGCGCGGTTCTTCCAGGCGCTGGCCGATGTCGGGGTCAACATCGAGATGATCTCCACCTCCGAGATCCGCATCTCGGTGGTCGTCGGCGAGTCCCAGGTCGACGCAGCGGTCAATGCGGCGCACACGGAATTCGGGCTTGGCACCGACGAGGTCGAGGCCGTGGTCTACGGAGGTACGGGCCGATGATCGTCACCCCACGGAGTTCTGCGCTCCGCCGCTTCGCTCCCCCGCGCACAACTTCGCGAGGACCCCGACTCGATGGACACGTCTCGTGGTGAGCTTGGGGATCGTCGGGGCAACGGGCCAGGTGGGTGTCGCCATGCGGGGCATCCTGGAGGAGCGCAGCTTCCCCGCCGATCAGATCCGCTTCTTCGCCTCGGCGCGCTCGGCCGGCAAGACCCTGACGTTCCGCGGCGAGCAGATCCTCATCGAGGATGCGGAGACCGCAGATCCCTCGGGCCTGGACATCGCGTTGTTCTCCGCCGGCGCCACCACGTCGCGCGCCCACGCCGCGCGATTCGTCGAGGCCGGCGTCACCGTCATCGACAACTCGTCGGCGTTCCGCAAGGATCCTGCCGTGCCGCTGGTGGTCAGCGAGGTCAATCCCGGTGACATCCCCGCCGGTGACCGTCCCGGCGGGCGCGGCATCATCGCCAACCCGAACTGCACCACGATGGCCGCCATGCCCGTCCTGAAGCCGCTGCACGACGCGGCCGGTCTCGTGCGGCTCGTGGTCAGCACCTACCAGGCGGTGTCCGGATCCGGCATCGCCGGAGTCCGCGAGCTGCACGATCAGGCGTCGGCCGTGATCGAGGAGGCCGACAAGCTCGCGTACGACGGGTCGGCGGTTGCCTTCCCGGCGCCGCAGGTCTACGTCGACTCCATCGCGTTCAACGTGCTGCCGATGGCCGGTTCGGTCGTGGACGACGGATCGTTCGAGACCGACGAGGAGCAGAAGCTCCGCAACGAGACCCGCAAGATCCTCGGCATCCCGGACCTGCGGGTCGCCGGTACCTGCGTGCGGGTCCCGGTGTTCACCGGTCACTCGTTGTCGATCAATGCCGAGTTCGCCGCCGATCTCACCGCGGAGCGCGCCATCGAGCTGCTGGCCGCCGCGCCGGGCGTCCAGCTGGCCGACGTGCCCACGCCGCTGCACGCCGCCGGGACCGACCCCAGCCTGGTCGGTCGCATCCGACAGGACCAATCGGTCGACGGCGACCGGGCCCTGGTCCTGTTCGTCTCGGGGGACAACCTGCGCAAGGGTGCCGCCCTCAACACCGTCCAGATCGCCGAGCTCCTGCTCCGCTGACCGTTCACTGGTTTACCAGCAGGCCCCGGCATCGATCCACTCCTCCGGGTGAATTTGCCCGGAGGAGTGAACGCTTTCCGTGGCCTGCTGGTAAACCGTCAGCGCAGGAGGTCGACGAAGGGGTCGAGTGCCGACGGGTCGGTGAGTGCACCGGTGGCCGCGGCCTGGTCGACCGGAACACCCTGCAGGATCTTCTTGACCGGGACCTCGAGCTTCTTGCCCGACAGGGTGCGCGGCAACGACTGCATCTGGTGCAGCTGATCAGGGACGTGCCGCGGCGACAGATTGCTGCGGAGGGCTCCGGCGATCTCGCGACGCAGGTCGTCGTCGAGCTCCTGACCGTCGGCCAGGGTGATGAAGAGCAACAGCTGGCCCGCACCACCGTCGTCGTCCTCCAGGTGCACCACCAGGCTGTCGGTGACGGCCGGCAACGCCTCGACCACGGTGTAGAACTCCGACGTGCCGAGCCGGACCCCACCGCGATTGAGGGTGGCGTCGCTGCGCCCGGTGATGGTGCAGGTACCGATCTCGGAGATGGTGATCCAGTCGCCGTGGCGCCACACACCGGGGATGTCCTCGAAGTACGCCGCGCGGTACCGCGACCCGTCGGCATCGTTCCAGAATCCGACCGGCATCGACGGCATCGGCGCGGTGACGACGAGCTCGCCGAGCGATCCGATCACCGGTCGCCCGTGCTCGTCGTAGGCCTCGACGGGACACGCGAGCTGGCGGCACGAGATCTCGCCGGCGTACACCGGCACGGTCGGGGCCGCACCGACGAACGACGCGCACACGTCGGTGCCGCCGCTGACCGAACCCAGCTGGGCGGTGGCGCTGACGGCCTCGTAGACCCAGCGGAATCCCTCCGCCGGCAAGGGGGCGCCGGTCGAACCGATGCTGCGGACGGCGGACAGGTCGGCGAGGTCTCGCGGCACGATCCCGGCCTTGCGGCACTGCAGCAGGAACGGTGCGCTGGTCCCGAAGTAGGTGACGCCGAGCCGGTCGGCCAGGTGCCACAGCCGTGCGACGTCGGGGTTGCCCTCGGCGTCCGGGGGTGCCGGATTGCCGTCGAACATCACGATCGTGGAACCCACGAGCAGGCCTGAGACCAGCAGGTTCCACATCATCCAGCCGGTGGTCGAGAACCAGAAGAAGCGGTCCTCGGGGCCGAGGTCGTGGTGCAGCGCCAACGACTTGACGTGCTCGATGGTGATGCCGCCGTGGCCGTGCACGATCGGTTTGGGCAGTCCGGTGGTCCCGGAGGAGAACAGCACGTACAGCGGCCAGTCGAAGGGCAGCCGCTCGAACTCCAGCGGGCCGGGCTCGGCGGTGAGGTCGGCCCAGCTGACGGCGTCCCCGGGAGGGGGTGCGTCCGGATCGAGGTAGGGCAGCCAGACGTGCGTGTGCACGCTCGGGAGGGCGGCGCGGATCTGGTCGACCTCGGCCCCTCGCTCGATCGACTTGTCGCCGTACCGGTAGCCGTCGACCGTCAACAGCACGCTGGGCTCGATCTGCTGCCAGCGATCGACGACGCTCTGCGTGCCGAACTCCGGTGCGCACGAGGAGAACACGGCGCCGAGGCTGGTCGCTGCGAGCATCAGCACGAGGGTCTCGGGCACGTTGGGCGAGTACGCCGCGACCCGGTCACGCGGCCGCACTCCGGCGCGCACCAGCCCGGCCCGGGCGCGAGCCACCTGGTCGCGCAGCTGCGCGGCAGTGAGCTCGATGTCCGGCCGGGTCTGCGAGGCCGCCACCACCACGACGTCATCGTCGGCCCGGCCCGGCAGCGCCAGGACGGCCTCGGCGTAGTTGAGTCGCACGTCGGGGAACCACCGCGCCCCGGGCATGGAGCTCTCGGCCAGGGCGAGCGTGCCGTCCCCGTCAGCCGGGAGCGCGGCCCACTGCCACAGGGCCCGCCAGAAGTCGTCGAGGTGGCCGACCGACCACGAGCGGAGCTCTTGGTAGTCGCCCGCATCGACGATGTCGTGGTCGCGGAGGAAGCGGCCGAACTGTTCGAGGCGAGACCTCCCGTCGAGGGGAGGGCTCCACAAGATCTCGCTCATTCGATCTCGGCGGGACTCGACTCGGCCAGGCGGAGCAACCAGTGCGATGCCCAGAAGGCGGCCGCTGCGACCACGGGCACGATGGCGATGCCGAAACGCGAATCGGCCAGCCCGAGGAACACACTCAGGATGGTGATGAGGGTCAGCATGACGCCCAGGAAGCTGGTGAGGCTCGGCAGGGCGGTGCCGAAGCCGGTGAGCAGGCGCTCGCCGAGAGCGAACCCGACGATGGTCACCACCACGAAGGCCAGCGAGCCCCACAACGGACCGCCGTTGGCGACCCCACGCACCTCGGTGAACAGCCGGAGTGCACCGACGCCCAGGCCGACCGAGACCAGACCGACCAGCAGTCCTGTGAGGATCGTGGCGCGCACCGGCGCGAGGTGCGGGATGCGCCAACCCCGCACCGCGCCCCAGCGGGCTGCGGTGAACGTCCCGGTGCCCCGGCGGGCACGGCCGGCACCCGACCCGATCGACGCGGCTGCGCCGGAGGTGCGAGAGCGAACCGAGGCGAGCATCGGCCCGACATCGATCCTTGGCACCGAGACCTTCTTCGGGCCGGTGACCGTCGCACTGACGTCGGTCACCGGCTTCGTCTTGTTCTTTCGTCCTGCCTTGGACCGGGGCTTGATCTCGGGCGCGCTCGCACCGGGCTCGACCTGACCGGGCTTGACCGACGTGGGTCCGGCGGGCGTGGTCGGCGGCGCCGGAGCGGGCTGGTCCCGGGCGGCGACCTTCGTCGGCGCCTCCGAGACGGGTCGTCCATAACGCATCACGGGACGAGATGGTGCGGAGGTGCTGGCATCACCGGCGGGTTTGCTTCCCGCGATCGGTCGCTTGACGACGCGCTTGACCACCTTCTTCGGGGTCGTGTCCTCAGCCATGCCGCAAGTGTTCCACACCACACGGCACCCGATCGGTCGAAGATCCCGACAGCCGACAGAGAA
>JBBSRN010000087.1:0-9773 GCA_038242985.1 Propionibacteriales bacterium
CCTCCCCCGTCGCCCCGGGGGGGCCCCCGCGCCCCTCCGCCTTGGCCCCCCCGGGCCGGGGGGCGGTCCCCCCCCGACTGGGGTTCAGCGTCGCGCAGCTGCACGAGCTCAATCCCCGGCTCGTGATCTTGTCGATCACCGGCTTCGGCCACGACGGCCCCGAGGCCGCGCGCTCCGGCTACGACCAGATCGCCCAGGGCGAGGCCGGACTCATGAGCATCACCGGGTCGAACCCGGACGAGCCGACGAAGGTCGGCGTCCCGATCGCCGATCTCCTGGCCGGCATGAACGGCGCGTACGGCGTCGTGGCCGCGTTGTTCGAGCGGGCGACCACGGGTCGCGGACGGGTCGTGCGCACCTCGCTGATCGCCGGGATCGTGGGCATCCACGCCTTCCAGGGCACTCGGTGGACCGTTGGTCACGAGGTCCCCGGACCCTCGGGCAACCAGCACCCCTCCATCGCTCCGTACGGCCTGTTCCACACCGCCACCTCCCCGATCCAGCTGTCCTGCGGCTCGGAGTCGCTGTGGCGCTCCTTCGCTCCGGTCGTCGCGATCGATCCGGACGAGCCGCGCTTCGCCACGAACGGGTTGCGCGTCACCAACAAGGAGGCGTTGATCGAGCTGATCGAGGCGGTGTTCGCGACCGAACCGGCCGAGCACTGGTTGGCCAAGCTGGACCAGATCGGTACGCCGGCGGGCAAGGTCCGCACGATCGACGAGGTCTACCAGTGGGAGCAGGCCCTGTCCCAGGGCCTGCTGATCGAGGTCGACCACGCCACCCAGGGCCGGGTCAGCCTGCCCGGACCGGTGCTGCGATTCGACGACAACCCGTACGCCGGCTCCCGGGTCGAGAACATCGCGCCGCCCACGCTGGGCCAGCACGACGCCTCGGTCCGGGCGTGGCTCGACGAGTCCGAATGACGTCGCGTCCGTCCGTCCGCGAGCTGATCTCGATCGTGCTCGATCCGGACTCGTTCGAGTCCTGGGACGAGTCGATCGACATCTCGGGCCATCCCGAGCCGTACCGCCTCGAGCTGCAGGCCGCTGCCGCACGATCCGGCTTCGATGAGTCGGTGCTCACGGGGCGCGGCCTCATGCGGGGCCGGCCGGTGGCGATCATCGCCAACGAGTTCCGGTTCCTCGGCGGTTCGATCGGTGTCGCCGCCGCCGATCGGATCACCGCAGCAGTGCGCCGGGCCACGGCCGAAGGACTGCCGGTCCTGGCGACCACCTCCTCCGGTGGCACCCGCATGCAGGAGGGCACCCCGGCCTTCCTGCGGATGGTCGAGATCTCTCGCGCCATCATGGACCACCGGGCGGCAGCCCTGCCGTACCTGGTCCACCTGCGCCACCCCACGACCGGTGGGGTGTTCGCCTCCTGGGGATCGCTCGGTCACATCACGGTCGCCGAGCCCGGCGCACTGATCGGGTTCCTCGGCCCGAAGGTCTACGAGCTGCTCAACCACCGCCCCTTCCCCCCGGGCGTGCAGGTGGCGGAGAACCTCGCCGACAAGGGCATCATCGACGGCGTCGTGTCGACCGCGGATCTCGCGATGATCGTCGATCGTGCTCTGAGTCTGCTCGTCGACCCTGCGGTGCCCGGATCGCTGACACCACGCACCGGGGACACCGATCCGGACATCTCGACCTGGGAATCGATCCTGCTGACCCGCGATCCGGCCCGGCCCGGCGTGCGCGAAGTGTTGCGCCACGGTGGTGAGGACACCGTCCGCCTGCAGGGCACCGACGAGGGCGAGCACGACAGCGCGATGCTCATCGCGCTGACCCGGCTCGACGGGCAGCCCTGCGTCGTCGTCGGCCAGGATCGGAGCACCCAGACCCCAACGACGCCGATGGGTCCGGCTGCCCTGCGCGAGGCGCGCCGCGGCATGCGTCTGGCCAACGAGCTCGGGCTGCCGCTCGTCTCCTTCATCGACACCCCCGGCGCCGACATCGCGCCGGCAGCCGAGGAGAAGTCGATCGCCGGCGAGATCGCCCGCTGCATCAGCACGATGGCCACCATGAAGGTGCCCACCGTCTCGGTGCTGCTCGGTCAGGGCTGTGGCGGCGGTGCGCTCGCGCTCATGCCCGCCCACCGCGTCATCGCCGCCGAGCACTCGTGGTTGTCCCCCCTGCCACCGGAAGGCGCCAGCGCCATCGTCTACGGCGACGTCGAGCACGCCGCGATCATGGCCGAGAGCCAGAAGGTCGGATCGGCCGAGCTGCTGCGATCCGGCTCGGTGCACCAGGTGGTCCCCGAGACCCCGTCTGCCATCGAGGACCCTGAGGGCTTCGCCGCCGCGCTGGTCGCCGCCGTCGGCCATCAGCTGCGCGATCTGATCTCGACCCGCGCGTAGCGGGCTGGGCCCGGGGGTCGGCCTCCGGGCCCGCCACACCCGTGGGCGGTGAGTAGGTCGGCTCTCGCGGCCCGTGGGCGGTGAGTAGGTCGGCTCTCGCGGCCCGTGTGAGCAGTGGCGCCCGTGGGCGGTGAGAAGGTCGGCTCTCGCGGCCCGGAAAGCCGACACACTCACCGCCCCGGGGGCTACAGCGACCAGCGGGAACCGTGAGGCGCCAGCGACAGGCGGGACGCACCCACCCGGGCAACCTCGAAGACACAGCGCCGAAAACAAAAAAGCCCCCGATCACCCGGGGGACTGTTTGCTCCCCCACTTGGACTTGAACCAAGAACCCTTCGATTAACAGTCGAATGCTCTGCCAATTGAGCTATGGGGGATCGGCTCCACCCGAGGGTGCAGCACAGTGACCGATCCTAGCAAGACGACCCCGCAGATGTCGCATCGCCTCGGCCTCGATCGTGCGGACCCGTGACTCGCTGAGATCGAGGCGCCGAGCCACCTCGCGGCGCGTCATCGCGGGCACCACGTCGTCGCCGAACCTCAGTCGGACGACATCGCGCATGGGCGGCGCCAGACCGTCGAGCCAGGTCCACGTCTCGTCCCGGAGCCGCGGGTCGGGCCGGTCCTCGACGAGCCCGATCTCCTGCTGCCGTTCGGTCCGCAGCGCCGCACCGATCCAGGACCACGCGTAGGTCGCGAGCCGCACGCCTCGAGCCGGGTCGAACCGGTCGACCGCGCGGATCAGCCCGATCGCACCAGCCTGGACACCGTCGCGCAGCAGATCGTCGCGCAGCCCGAGCAGCAGGGCCCGTTGCACGACCGACCGCATCCCGGACACGATCAGGGCCGCTCGCGCCTCCGCGTCTCCCCCACGGGCCAGCCTCGCCAGCTGCCACTCCTCGTCGGCGGTCAGGGGCGTCTGGGTCAGCAGCCGGCGCAGGTAGGGGTCCATGGACCCAGCCTGTGTCGCGCCGACATCGACCGGCGGACTCACCGACCGACCTGTGGACGACCGCGGCCGACGAGCTCAGCTGGGGATGCCGAGCGACCGGTCCCGGGTGACTCGCAGCTGCTGCTCCAGCGCGATCAGCTCCCCGAACATGCGGTTGTAGACATCGGCCTGGTCGATCGGGTTGGTGCGCTGCAGGCGGGACTTGATCTCGGCGACCTTGCGGGCCAGCGTCAGCACCTGCAGGCGCGCCAGCACCGACGCCACGACGGCCTCGGCGTTCTTCCCGCCGGCCCGCATCGGTTCGACCGCGGCGACCTCGAGCACCTGCCGCAGCGCCGGATCCTCGATGCGGTCCGACACCGACGGCAGCCAGCCGGCATCGGCCTTCTCCGGCCACCGGGTCGAACCCAGGTGCAGCCACAGGGCGCGCGACGCCGCGTGGGTGAAGTCGTCGATGTCGATGTCGTCACGATGCTCGCGGGCCAGCTGCGGGTGCTGGACGATGGCCTTCAGCGCCTCGCGCTCATCGGCCAGGTCGGGCGCCCCGAAGCCGGCGGTGATCGGCGGTCCCGCCGCTGGGACAGGCGGACCGTCGGTGGCCTCCTGCGCGGGGACCGGCTCACGGCGGGCGGGTTCGGGCCTGGCCGGTTGCGCGGCGAGGCGCTTGTGCTCGGCCCGCACCTGCTCGACGTCGATGCCGACCCGGCCGGCGATCTCCCGGAACAGCTGGTCGACCTTGGAGCGGTCGCGGATGGCGCTGGACAGCTGGACCGCCTCACGGACCGCGTCGATGCGCTGGTCCCCGCGATCGAGGTCGTAGCTGGCCAGCACGTTGTCGAGCACGAACCGGTACAGCGGCACCCGCGATCCGATGAGGTCGCGCACCGCGGCGTCCCCGTCGGCCAGGCGCAGGTCGCACGGGTCCATGCCGCGTGGCTCGACCGCGACATAGGTCTGGGACACGAACTGCTGGTCGCCGTTGAAGGTCTTCAGCGCCGCGCGGCGCCCGGCCTCGTCGCCGTCGAAGGTGAAGATGACCTCGCCGCGGAAGGCGTCGTGATCGGCCATCAAGCGGCGCATGACCCGGGCGTGGTCCTCGCCGAACGCCGTGCCGCACGTGGCCACGGCCGTGGTGACACCGGCCTCGTGACACGCCATGACATCGGTGTACCCCTCGACGATGACGGCCTGACTGGCGCTGGAGATGGACCGCCGTGCGAGATCGATGCCGTACAGCACCTTGCTCTTGTTGTAGATGGGCGTCTCTGAGGTGTTGAGGTACTTGGCGTCGATCCGGTCGTCGTCGAACAAGCGCCGCGCACCGAAGCCGATGATCTCACCGGTCATCTCCCGGATGGGCCACATGAGGCGGCCGCGGAACCGGTCGTACAGGCCACGGTTGCCCTGCGCGCACAGACCACCGGTGACCAGCTCGTCGTCGGTGAACCCCTTGCCGCGCAGAAGCGCTGCCAGCGCCTCGCCCGATCGCGGCGCGAATCCCATCCCGAACCGTTCGGCCGCACTCTGGTCGAAGCCGCGGGCGGTGACGAACTCCCGCCCGGCCTGGGCGTCGGGCGACGTCGCCAGCTGCGAGGCGTAGAACTCCCCCGCCGCGCGGTGGGCCTCGAGCAACCGGTTGCGCTGCTGCGGATCGCGGCGCGGACCGGTCGGTGCGACGCCCTCCTCGTACTTCAACGTGATGCCGTACTTGGCGGCCAGTCGTTCGACGGCCTCGACGAAGCTGAGGCCCTCGATCTCCATGAGGAAGCGGTACACGTCGCCGCCGGCACCGCAGCCGAAGCAGTGGTACGAACCGACCGACGGACGCACGTTGAACGACGGAGACTTCTCGTCGTGGAACGGGCAAAGCCCCTTGCGCGAGCCGCCGCCGGCGTTGCGCAGCGTGACGTACTGCTCGACGATCTCGTCGATCTCGGCCCGTTCACGGACCAGCTGGATGTCCTCGTTCTTGATCCGGCCGGCCATGGGGCGATCCTACGATGTCGCACCGACGCGGTGGGGCGAGCACAGCTCAGCCGAGCAGGCGAAGGGCCCACGAGCGGGCCGACACGTCGGTCAGGCTCGCGACCTGGTCGATGATCACCCGGCGACGTCCGGCGTCGTGGCCGGCCGCGGCGAAGTCCGCGGCGAAGTCCGGTTCGAGATCGCGCCCCTCCCCCGCGGCCAGCGCAGCCACCAGCGCCAGCAGCAGCTCGCGCTGGCGGTCCTGCACCGACGCCCGGCGATCGGTGCGCATCACGTAGTGCGCGGCGAGCGCCTTCAGCACGGTGATCTCGTCGCAGGTGTCGCCCGGCACCTCGATGTCGGCCTCGTACCGGGTGAGGGGGCCTGCTCCCCATCGATCGACGGTCGCGACCTGTGCTGCCATCGCGAAGCGGCCGATCAGCGCGCTGGTGAGGCTCTTCAGTGCGGCTCGAGCCGGCCGGCTGCCGTCGAAGGATGCGGTCGGCCACTCGATGAGATCCTGCAGGCGATCCAGCGCAGCGTCCATGCGGGTGTCGTCGGCGGCGCTGTCGTACCACTCACGCGCCGTCTCGAAGATGGAAGCGCGGTCGAGCCCCGCCGGGTCGAGGGCGAAGAATCCGCCGAACACGCCGTCCTCGACGTCGTGCACCGAATAGGCGATGTCGTCGGAGAGATCCATCACCTGCGCCTCGATCGGCCTGCGACCCTCCGGGGCGCCAGCGCGCAACCACGTGAACACCTCCGCGTCGTCCTCGTAGGCGCCGAACTTGTCCGCACCGAGGGCGCTGCGAGCCTGCAGCGGAGCGTCATCTCGGCCCCAGGGGTACTTGACGCACGCGGACAACGTGGCGCGCGTGAGGTTCAGCCCCACGCTGCGCCCGATGCCTCCACCGGCCGCCGGGGCGAAGGCCTTGGCTTCCAACCGGCTCAGCAGCCGAAGCGTCTGCGCGTTGCCCTCGAAGCCGCCGATGTCGGCAGCGGCCCCGTCCAGCGCCGTCTCGCCGTTGTGCCCGAACGGCGGATGCCCGAGGTCGTGGGCGAGCGCAGCGGAGTCCACGATGTCCGGATCACAGCCGAGCGACTTGCCCAGCTCGCGAGCGACCTGCGCGACCTCCAGCGAATGGGTCAGGCGGTTGCGCACGAAGTCGTCGGTCCCCGCGCCCATCACCTGGGTCTTCGCCGAGAGTCGGCGCAGGGCCGAGGAGTGCACGACTCGCGCCCGATCGCGCTCGAACGACGTGCGGCCGGAGCGCTTGGGCGGCTCGTCGACGAAGCGCATCCGTGCCTCGGGGCCGTAGTGCTCAGTCATCGCCGCCGAGGCTACCGTTCCGCACTCCTGGCGCGGCCGCATGGCTCATCGTGACTATTTTCAGATGGCACGTCGTCTGGAGGTGGGACACAGTGGCGTGGATCCGGTGAGCCGCTGCGGCGCTGAGCTGCCCGGCCGACTGCTCCCCCCAGATGAGAGGTCTCCTCCATGACCGATGTGCTGCCCTCGCAGGACGACGACGTCACCCCCGACGGATCCCCGGAGGCCACGGGCGCCAGTCGACGCACGTTCATCGGCTACGTGATGGCCGGCACCACCTTGGCGGTCGGGGTCGACTTCTCCTTCGGCGCATCCCGCGCCGAGGCGGCCGTTCCGTCGGTGCCCCAGATCCCCGAGCTGTTCGACCTGGAGGACCTGCAGACGAAGTCAGCACTTCCCACGTCGACCCTGATCACGATCGAGATCGGTGAGGACGGCATCGCCCGGTTCGCGATGCCACGCGCCGAGGTCGGCCAGGGCATCACGACCGCCGCTGCCATGATCATCGCCGACGAGCTCGATCTGCCGCTGGAGCGGGTCGAGGTGTCGCTCGCGCCGGCGCGCCCCGAGCTGTTGTTCAACCAGCTGACCGGCGGCTCCAACACGATGAACTCGATGTACTACCCCATCCGGGTGGCCGCTGCCACGGCGCGCGGCGCGCTGCTGGAGGCCGCTGCCATCCTGCTCGGCGCCGAGGTGTCGGGCCTCGTGGCCAAGGCTGGCGTCATCACCGGCGCCGGTGGCAAGAGCGCCACCTACGGCGAGCTCTCGAAGAAGGCTGCGAGCAAGACCACCAAGAAGGTCAAGGTCACGATCAAGAAGAGCTCCGACCTCACGATCATCGGCACTCCGCAAAATCGCATCGACGCGTTGGCTGCGGTCACCGGACGCAAGCGGTTCACCGCCGATCTCGACGTGCCCGACGCGCTGCCCACGATGGTCTGCCGGCCCCCGACGCTCAACGGCAAGCCCGGCGCGGTCAAGAACCAGGCCGCCGTCGAGAAGATGCCGGGCGTCACCGACGTGGCCGTCATCGACACCGGTGTCGCGGTGCGCGCCGCCACGTTCGGACAGTGCATCGACGCGGTACGGGCGCTCGACGTCGCGTGGAAGGGCGGTCCGGTCGACGGCGAGTCCGACGACTCCGTCCTGCGCAAGCTCAAGGGTGCCGAGCTGCCGATGGCGGTGCCCAAGGTTCCCCTGCTCGCCAAGACCATCGACATGCGGTTCGAGTTCATGTTCCGCAGCAGTGCTGCGCTGGAGCCGAACTGTGCGATCGCCGACGTGCGTGGCAAGAAGGCCACCGTGTGGGCGGGCCTGAAGTCACCGATCGTCGCGCAGAAGGACATCGCGGACGCGATCGGTCTGGCCCAGAACAACGTCACGGTCAACGTCGTCACCAGCGGTGGGTCGTTCGGGCACAAGCTGTTCAACGACGGGGCACTCGAGGCCGCCAAGATCTCCAAGGCCATGGGCAAGCCGGTCAAGCTGATGTGGCACCGGTGCGACGAGCCGCGCCAGGGCCGGGTGCACCCGATGTGCACGTCGCGGGTTCGCGCCACCGTGCTCGCCAACCAGGTGCTGACGTTCGAGCAACGGCACACCGGTGTGCAGACCGACTTCTCGCACGGTCTGGGTGAACGCCTCACCTCGATGGTCGGCGAGCTGCCGACCGGGCTGGGCAACCTCGGTCTCGCCGAGTCGATCTTCACCCTCACCCAGGAGCTGCCGTACAACTTCGGGGTGGTGACCCAGCTGCTCAACGAGGTGAACCTGAAGTTCAACACCGGCAGCATGCGCAACATCTACTCCCCCGACGTGGCCTGCGCCAACGAGCTGTTGATCGACCGGCTCGCCCAGGAGATGCGCAAGGATCCACTGGAGTTCCGCATGTCGTTCCTCAAGAGCAAGAAGGCCAAGAAGGCGCTCGCGAAGGTCGCCGAGGTGGGCAACTGGGGCCGCACGATGGAACCCGGCACCGCGCAGGGCATCGCCATCCACTCCGAGTACAAGGGCGCCACGGCCGTGCTGGTCGAGATCGACACGCGCCCTGAGACCGTCAACCGGCCGATCCGCGACGGCGTCACGGGTCCGCGCGTCACGAAGGCCGTCATCGCCATCGACGTCGGCCTCGTGGTCAACCCGCGGGGTCTCGAGGCGCAGATGATGGGTGGAGTCGCCGACGGCATCGCCCTGGTGCTCACCAGCAGCAATCACCTGAAGGACGGTGGATTCCTCGAGGGCAGCTGGGACAACTACTTCTACACGCGGCAGTGGAACGTGCCGCCGTCGTTCGAGTGCATCGTCATGCCGAGCAACGGCAAGGTCGTCGGCGGAGCCGGCGAGGCAGGCGTCCCCGCCACGGTGGCGGCCACGGCGTGCGCCTACGCGCGCGCCACCGGCACGGTGCCGACCCGGTTCCCGATCAACCACGACACGCTCTCCTTCGAGCCGAAGCCGTTCGTGCCGCCCATCCCCCCGTCGCCGACCGATGGCCTCTCGTACACCTACTGATCTGCTGACACCAGCACTCAGCTCTGAATCCACCAGGAGTAGACATGGCGAAACACACCTTCAAGCTCAACGGCGAACCGGTCACGGTCGACGTGGAGGACGACGTGCGCCTGCTCTGGGTGCTGCGTGACGTGCTCAAGGTCACCGGACCCAAGTACGGCTGCGGCATCAACGTCTGCAAGGCCTGCACGTCGCACATCAACGGCAAGGCGTTCAACCCCTGCTCGGTGCAGGTCAAGGACATCGTGGAATCCGACGAGATCACCACGATCGAAGGGCTCCCCGACACGGTCGGCCAGGACCTGCACCCCATGCAGGAGGCCTGGCTGGAGCGCGACGTCGTCCAGTGCGGCTACTGCCAGCCCGGCCAGATCATGGCTGCGGTCGCGCTGGTCAAGAAGGTCAAGGCCGACGGTCGCTCCATCAGTGACGCCGACCTCGACTCCATCCGCAACATCTGCCGCTGCGGCACCTACAACCGCATCCGTGAAGCCATCAAGGAGGGCGCGGACCGCATGTAGGGGGCGCACCTCGCTGCGCTCGGTGCTCCAGCGACTTCGTCGCTGCCAGGCTTCGCCTGGGCCCCTAGCCTCGCTGCGCTCGGCCCACCGTCACCATCGTCGCTACCAGGCTTCGCCTGGGCCCCTAGCCTC
>JBBSRN010000088.1:0-9672 GCA_038242985.1 Propionibacteriales bacterium
GTGTGACCCGCGGCGTGCCGGACGCTGTAGCGACGTTGACTCCGCAGCTCGGCGACCAGCTCCGGGGCGGCGACGAGGTAGCCCAGTCGCAGCCCCGGCGCCAAGAACTTGGAGAACGTCCCCAGGTAGATCACCCGGTCGTTCGACGGCATCGCGTACAGCGCGGGCGTGGGGCTGCCCTTGTAGCGGAACTCGCTGTCGTAGTCATCCTCGATGATCAGGCTGTCGTGCTCATCGGCCATGGCCAGCAGCGTTCGACGCCGAGCGACCGACAGCGTCACGTTGCTCGGACAGTGATGGCTCGGCGTGAGTCCCAGCAGCGAGACCCCGGCCAGGTCCGGTGGCGGGATCACGCCGCACTCGTCGACCGGGAGGTACCGCAGGCGCGCACCCGCCCTGGCCACGATGTGTCGCATGTCGGGGTACCCCGGATCCTCGACGGCGACCACGGCCCCCGGACGAACCAGCGTCTGGGTCAGCAGGTGCAGGCCCTGCTGCGAGCCGAGCGTGATCAGGACCCGCGAGGGATCGACCTCGATGCCGCGTGCGGGCAGCACGTGCCGGCACAACATCTCGATCAGCGCCGGGTCGTCCTCGTCGACGCCGTCGCGCAGGCTGTGGTGCAGGTGCGGGGCCTCCAGAGCCTGTCGCAGCGCCCGGGCCCAGGCCAGTCGAGGGAAGGATGAGACGTCGACCTGGCCTCCCACGAAGGGGTACGGATACAGGTGCCAGTCGCGCACCTTCGCGATCTCCGGCAGCGTCACGTCCGGGCGCACGTTCACCCGCGCGGCCCAGTCCACCGGATGAGCATCGGCCACCGGTGCACTGGCGCTGGCCACGGCCACCATCTCGGCGTTCACGAACAGGCCCCGTCGAGGTTCGGCGTCGACGAATCCCTCCGCCTCCAGCTCGGCGTACGCCGCGTTCACGGTGTTGCGCGAGAGCCCGAGCTCGCGGGCCAGCTCACGAGATGAGGGAAGCGGCAGTCGGGGGTCGAGCGCCCCGGTCGCGATCTCGTGCTCCAGCGCCCGCCGGAGCTGCCGGTACAGCGGTACATCGCTGTCGCGAGCGATGGTCACCCGCGTGGTGATGTCCATGCGTCTCCGTTGACTCTGGTCCCCTGAGAACGCCGATCGTAGCCCACCAGCAGGCTCATCTGGCCCACTGCGCCGCTGTTGCTCGGAGGTGGGCCTCCCGATCACGATGTCCGTCGGCGTCAGCCAGGGCGCGCAGCGCGTCACGGGCTCGCGCGGTCGACCTCAGCGACGACGTCTGCCATCGCGCCCACCGCGGCGGGTCCTTCAGAGGCCGGTCCTTCAGAGGCCGGTGGTGAGCCGCACGCCGCCGGCAGCAGAGCGGACCCGCGGCAGGCCGATCGTCCTCAGGACGGACCGCCGTAGGCCACGCCCATCGATGCCAGCCGCGCCCGCCCGCCGTCCTCGGCGGTCAGCACCCAGGCGCCCGCCTCGGTGAGGGTGAACGTGTGCTCCGCGTGGGCGGCCCGACTGCCGTCGAGGGTCACCATCGTCCATCCGTCCTCGAGCGTCCGGTTGCGCGAGGTGCCGCGGCTGACCATCGGCTCCACCGCGAGCACCAGGCCGGGCACGAGCCGGGCGGTGCGGCCACCGGTCGCCACGTTCGGCACCCACGGAGGCTGGTGCATGGCCGTGCCGATGCCGTGCCCGGTCAGACCCTCGGCGATGCCGTACGCACCGGCCGCGAGGACCGATGACTCGACCGCGGCACTGATGTCACCGACCTTCCCGCCCAGCCGGGCGGCGCCGATGCCTGCCCACAACGCGTTCTCGGTGACGTCGATCAGCTCCACGTCGGCAGGATCGGGCGCACCGATCGTGAACGAGACGGCCGCATCTCCGTGCCAACCCTCGACGATGGCACCGCAGTCGATCGATACCAGGTCCCCGTCACGCAGGATCCGCCGACCGGGGATGCCGTGCACGATCTCCTCGTTGACCGAGGCACAGATGACGCCGGGAAATCCCCCCTCGCCCCTGGCGTCGGCCGCGTAGTCCAAGAAGTTGGAGGTCGCTCCGTGCGCGGCGATGCTGTCGCGGGCGACGACGTCCAGATCACCGGTGGTCATGCCCTCGGCTGCGTGCTCGCGCACCGCGGCCAGCGTCGCAGCCACGACGAGGCCAGCACGACGCATGATCTGGATCTGCGCCGGAGTCTTCAGCTCGAGCCGTTCACGGAACATGGCGACTCAGGCAGGCAGCGCGTCGTCGATGCGGGCCGAGACCTCGTCGACCGTCCCGACCCCGTCGATCTTCATCAGCATCCCGCGCTGTCCGAAGACATCGAGCAGGGGCGCCGTCTCAGCGGTGTAGACCTCCTGGCGGTGCCGGATGACCTCCTCGGAGTCATCGGAGCGACCACCGGTCTCAGCCCGCTTCAACAACCGTTGGATGAGCTCTTCGGGATCGACCACCAGCTCGACGACGCCGTCGAGCGGGGTGCCGAGATCGGCCAGGATCCGGTCGAGCGTCGAGACCTGGTCGAGCGTGCGCGGGTAGCCATCGAGGATGAAGGCCTCGCGAGCATCGTCCTGGGCCAGCCGATCGCGCACCATCGCGTTGGTGACCTCGTCGGGCACGTACTCGCCGGCGTCCATGAAGCGTTGCGCCTCCTGGCCCAGCTCGGTGCCCTCCTGCACGTTGGCCCGGAAGATGTCACCGGTGGAGATGTGCGCACCTCCGATGCGTCCGGCCAGCGAGACGGCCTGTGTGCCCTTGCCCGCACCCGGCGGACCCATGATCAGCAGGCGCATCAGCGGAGGAATCCTTCGTAGTTGCGCTGCTGCAGCTGGCTCTCGATCTGCTTGACCGTGTCCAGGCCCACGCCGACGATGATCAAGATCGTGGTGCCGCCGAACGGGAAGTTCTGGTTGGCGTTGAGCAGGGCGACCGCGATCATCGGGATGAGGGAGATGCCGCCGAGGTAGATCGCGCCGGGAGCCGTGATGCGGCTCAGCACGTACGACAGGTAGTCCTGGGTCGGCTGGCCGGCCCGGATCCCGGGGATGAAACCGCCGTACTTGCGCATGTTGTCGGCGACCTCCTCGGGGTTGAAGGTGATCGACACGTAGAAGTAGGTGAAGAAGATGATCAGAGTGAAGAAGCTGACCATGTAGACCGGGTGGCCACCGCTCACCAGGTAGTTGTTGATGAACGGCGTGTAGAACGCGTCGGGGTTGAACTGCGACAACAACGCCGGTAGGTACATCAGGCTCGAGGCGAAGATCACCGGGATGATGCCGGCCTGGTTGACCTTCAGCGGGATGTACGTGGTCGAGCCGCCGAACATGCGCCGGCCCACCATGCGCTTGGCGTACTGCACCGGGATGCGTCGCTGCGCCTGCTCGATGAAGATGACACCGGCCACGACCACCAGACCGACGGCGACGACCACCAGGAAGGTCGCCCAGCCCTTCTGCTGCTTGATCAGCCACAGCGAGCCGGGGAACGTGGCGATCACCTGGGTGAAGATCAAGATGGACATGCCGTTGCCGATGCCCCGGTCGGTGATGAGCTCGCCCAGCCACATGATGACGGCCGTGCCGGCGACCATCGTGGTGACGATCAGCAGGAACGACGGGATGCTGTTCGGGTTGTACAGCAGGTCCAGGTCACAGGAGCCACCGAACAGGTTCCCGCTGCGGGCCAGCGCCACGATGCCGGTGGCCTGCAGCACCGCGAGACCGAGGGTCAGGTATCGCGTGTACTGCGTGATCTTGGTCTGTCCGGCCTGGCCCTCCTTCTTCAGCGCCTCGAGCCGCGGGATGACCACGACGAGCAGCTGCAAGATGATGCTGGCGGTGATGTACGGCATGATGCCGAGCGCGAACACGGTCAGCTGGAGCAGCGCTCCGCCGGAGAACACGTTGATCAGCGAGAACAGGCTGCTGTTGTCGCCCGTGGTCGCCTGGGTCACGCACTGACGCACGTTGCCGAAGTCGATGCCCGGTGCCGGGGTGGACGAGCCGAGACGGAACAAGATGATGACCGCCAGCACGAAGAGCAGTTTCTTGCGCAGGTCAGGTGTCCTGAACGCTTGCGCGAAGGCGGTGAGCACCGGGTGTCCTCCCGAAGGGATGGGGCGAGATGTCTGCTGGTTGTTCAGTGCTGCTGGTGGGGGCTTGCTGGTGGGGGCTGTTGGGTGGGGCGGTGACCCGCCGGACTGACTCTAACAGTCGCACCAACGGCGGACTCCTCGAAAGAAGCCCGCCGCCTGCACTAGAACGTGCCGTGGTCCAGCACGACTGGATACGCCTGGCTCACAGCTCGGTGACCGAACCGCCAGCCGCCTCGATCTTGGTCCGGGCCGAGCCGGAGAACTTGTCAGCGGTCACCTGGACCTTGACGGAGATCTCGCCCTGTCCGAGGACCTTGACGGGGTGGCCCTTGCGGACCGCCCCGTGGGCCACCAGCGCGTCGACGTCGATGCTGCCGCCGTCCGGGAACAGTGACTCGATCCGGTCCAGGTTCACGACCTGGTACTCGACGCGGAACGGGTTCTTGAACCCCTTCAGCTTTGGCAGTCGCATGTGGATGGGCGTCTGCCCGCCCTCGAAGCCGGCAGGCACCTGGTAACGAGCCTTGGTGCCCTTCATGCCACGACCGGCGGTCTTGCCCTTGGAGCCCTCGCCGCGACCCACGCGGGTCTTGGCGGTCTTGGCTCCGGGAGCGGGACGCAGATGATGCAGTTTCAGTGTCATGTCAATCAACCTCCGTGACGGCCACGAGGTGCGAGATGGCTTCGACCATGCCGCGGATCTCGGGGCGATCTTCCTTGACGACGACGTCGCCGATGCGCTTGAGTCCCAGCGAGCGCAAGGTGTCGCGCTGGTTCTGCTTGCGACCGATGCCCGAACGGGTCTGGGTCACCTGAAGACTGGTCATCGTGCCGTCACCGCCTCGGCATCGGCCTCGGCCTTCGCCTCGGCGATGCCCTGGGCGCCGGACCTGAGCAGGGCCGCCGGGGCGACCTCCTCGACGGTCAGGCCACGACGCTGCGCGACCTGTTCGGGCGACTCCAGCATGCGCAGGGCCTCCACGGTGGCGTGCACGATGTTGATCGCGTTGGACGAACCGAGCGACTTGCTCAGCACGTCGTGGATGCCTGCGGCCTCCAGCACGGCGCGCACCGGACCACCGGCGATGACGCCGGTACCGGGCGATGCCGGACGCAGGAACACCACGCCGGCCGCCTTCTCACCCTGCACGGGGTGCGGGATGGTGCCCTGGATGCGGGGGACGCGGAAGAAGGACTTCTTCGCCTCCTCCACACCCTTGGAGATGGCCGTGGGAACTTCCTTGGCCTTGCCGTAGCCGATGCCGACCTGTCCGTCGCCGTCGCCGACGATCACCAGGGCGGTGAAGCTGAAGCGACGACCACCCTTGACGACCTTGGAGACGCGGTTGATCGTGACGACCTTCTCGATGTAGTTCGACTTCTCGGCGCCGCGGTCGTTTCCACGCCCGCGTCCGCCGCCGCCTCCGCGGCGCTGCTGCCCGCTCATGCGGCACTCCTCACGTTGGAAAAGAACATGCTGTTGATCGTGATCCTGGTCATCAGAACTCCAGTCCGCCCTCGCGGGCGCCGTCGGCCAGGGCCGCGACGCGACCGGCGTACTTGTTGCCCGCCCGGTCGAAGACGACCGTGGCGATCCCGGCCGCCTTGGCGCGGTCGGCCACCAGCTCGCCGACCAGCTTGGCCTTCGCCGTCTTGTCGCCGTCGTTCGATCGCAGATCGGTCTCCATGGTCGACGCGGAGACCAAGGTGCGGCCCTCCAGGTCGTCGACCACCTGGGCGACCATGTGCTTGCTCGAGCGCGTCACCACGAGGCGAGGACGCTCCGAGGAGCCCTGGATCTTCTTGCGGCCACGGATCTGACGACGCGCACGCGACGCGGTACGACCCTTGGAGCTCTTGTTGTGCCTGATCGAGATAGCCATGGGCTACTTACCAGCCTTTCCGACCTTGCGACGGACCTGTTCGCCGGCGTAGCGCACGCCCTTGCCCTTGTAGGGCTCCGGCTTGCGGATCTTGCGGATGTTGGCGGCGACCTCACCGACGGCCTGCTTGTCGATGCCGATGACCGAGAACTTGGTGGGCGACTCGACCGCGAACGTGACACCCTCGGGCGCCTCGATCGGGACCGGGTGGCTGAAGCCGAGAGCGAACTCCAGGGCCGTGGGGCCCTTGGCCTGGACGCGGTAACCGACGCCCACGATCTCCAGCTTCTTCTCATAGCCCTCGGTGACTCCGACGACCATGTTGTTGATCAGCGTGCGCGACAGTCCGTGCAGTGCCTTGGACTTGCGCTCGTCGTCGGGACGCTCGACCGCCAGCGCGCCGTCATCGCCCTTGCGGACGGTGATGGGCTCGGCGAGGGTGAGCGCCAGCTCGCCCTTGGGGCCCTTGACGTGGACGTCCTGACCCTCGATGGTGACCTCGACGCCCGAAGGCACCGTGACGGGGTACTTGCCAATGCGTGACATCAGATTCCCTCCGTCCTACCAGACGTAGGCGAGGACTTCCCCACCCACGCCCTTCTGGTTGGCCTGGCGGTCCGTGAGCAGACCCTGACTGGTCGAGATGATGGCGATGCCGAGGCCGCCGAGCACCTTGGGCAGTGCGGTCGACTTGGCGTAGACGCGAAGCCCCGGCTTGCTGATGCGCCGGATGCCGGCGATCGAGCGCTCGCGGTGCGGGCCGTACTTGAGGGTGATGGTGAGCGTCTTGCTCACCTCGTTCTCCACCGGATCGGCCACGTCGATGCTGGTGATGTAGCCCTCCTGCTTCAAGATGTCGGCGACGCCGGCCTTGAGCTTGGAGTACGGCATCGACACCGAGTCGTGGTACGCCTGATTGCCGTTGCGGACACGCGTGAGCATGTCTGCGATCGGATCGGTCATGGTCATTGCTGTGATTCCATTCCTGCCGTGGTTTCCTCGCGGACCTTCGGCGGTTGTGATGAGGTGAAAGGAGCCAGGGACTCGTGGGTCACCAAGAGGACTTGGTCACGCCGGGAAGTTCCCCCCGGTGGGCCATCTCGCGCATGCAGATGCGGCACAGGCCGAACTTGCGGTACACCGCCTGCGAACGTCCGCAACGCTGGCAACGCGTGTAGCCACGCACTGCGAACTTGGGCTTGCGAGCCGCCTTGATCTTCAGACCAGTCTTCGCCATGTCAGGATCTCCCTTACTTCTCGGCGTAGGGGAAGCCGAGCAGCTTGAGCAGCGCGCGTCCCTCGTCGTCGTTGGTGGCCGTGGTCACCACGGTGATGTCCATGCCGCGCGAGCGGTCGATCTTGTCCTGGTCGATCTCGTGGAACATGACCTGCTCGGTCAGACCGAAGGTGTAGTTGCCGCGGCCGTCGAACTGCTTGGGCGACAGACCACGGAAGTCCCGGATGCGGGGCAGCGCGAGCGTCAGCAGACGATCGAGGAACTCCCACATGCGATCGCCACGCAGCGTGACGTGCGTGCCGATCGGCATGCCCTCGCGCAGCTTGAACTGGGCGATGGACTTGCGCGCCTTGGTGACCTGCGGCTTCTGGCCGGTGATCGCGGTGAGGTCGCGGATGGCGCCCTCGATCAGCTTGCCGTCGCGGGCTGCCTCGCCGACGCCCATGTTGACGACGATCTTGGTCAGGCCGGGAACCTGCATGACGTTCGAGAAGCCGAACTGCTCGTGCAGGGCCGGGAGGATCTCCTCGCGGTACTTGGCCTTCAGACGCGGTCCCGCGCTGCTGGAGGCGGCGCCGGTCTCAGGCGCCTCGGGTGCAGTGGTGTCAGCCATGCTCAGATCTCCTTTCCGGTGCTCTTGGCGACGCGCACGCTGCGCTTCGCCGCATAGGTGCTTCCGTCCGGACGCGTCTTGGTGATGTCATCGCGCCGGAAGGCCACGCGAGTGGGCTCCTTGTCGGCCAGCAGCATGACGTTCGAGATGTGGATGGACGCCTCGCTCGTGATGATGCCGCCTGATCCGGCGCCACCGGCCTGGGCCGACTTCGTGTGACGCTGGACGCGGTTGACGCCCTCGACCACGACACGGCCCGCTGCGGCATGGACGTCGAGGACCGATCCGGTCACTCCCTTGTCCTTGCCCGCGATGACCTTGACCTGGTCGCCCTTCTTGATGCTGACGCTCGCAGCATTCTTCTTGGGGGCCATGTCAGAGCACCTCCGGTGCCAGAGAAATGATGCGCATGAACTTCTTGTCGCGCAGTTCGCGGCCCACGGGTCCGAAGATGCGCGTTCCGCGCGGATCTCCGTCGGCCTTGAGGATGACGGCTGCGTTCTCGTCGAACTTGATGTACGAGCCATCGGGACGACGGCGCTCCTTGACGGTGCGCACGATGACAGCCTTGACGACCTCCCCCTTCTTGACGTTGCCGCCGGGGATGGCGTCCTTGACGGTGGCGACGATCGTGTCGCCGATGCCGGCGTAGCGCCGACCAGAACCACCGAGCACGCGAATGCAGAGGATCTGCTTCGCACCGGTGTTGTCGGCGACCTTGAGTCGCGACTCCTGCTGGATCATCGGTCTCCTACTTCGCCTTCTCGAGGATCTGCACGACGCGCCACCGCTTGGTGGCCGACAGCGGACGCGTCTCCATGATCAGGACACGGTCGCCGACACCGGCGTCGTTGGCCTCGTCGTGGGCCTTGAGCTTGATGTTGCGCCGCAGCACCTTGCCGTACAGCGCATGCTTGAAGCGCTCCTCGACGTTGACCACGACGGTCTTTTGCATCTTGTCACTGACGACCAGACCCTCACGGGTCTTGCGGGCAGTGCGCGCCTGCGCGGCTTCGGTCACGTTCTCATCCTTCGTGCTCATGCGTCTGCTCCCTCGATGATGCCGAGCTCGCGCTCGCGCATCACGGTGTAGATACGAGCGATGTCCTTGCGGACCGCGCGCAGTCGAGCGGTGTTGTCGAGCTGGCCGGTGGCGTTCTGGAAGCGCAGGTTGAACAGCTCTTCCTTCGCCTCGCGCAGCTTCTCCTCCAGGGAGGACGCGTCAACGGCGCGCAGCTCTGCGGCAGAGGTGTGTGCGGCCATCAGAACCCTCCTTCGGTCTCGCGGCTGATGAAACGAGCCTTCATGGGCAGCTTGTGGATCGCGCGACGCATCGCCTCGCGAGCGGTCTCCTCGTCGACGCCGGCCAGCTCGAACATGACCCGGCCCGGCTTGACGTTGGCGACCCACCACTCCGGCGAGCCCTTGCCTGAACCCATGCGGGTCTCGGCGGGCTTCTTGGTCAGCGGACGGTCCGGGTAGATGTTGATCCAGACCTTGCCGCCACGCTTGATGTGGCGCGTCATGGCGATACGGGCCGACTCGATCTGACGGTTGGTGACGTACGCAGGCGTGAGTGCCTGGATGCCGTACTCGCCGAACGCCAGCTGCGTTCCGCCCTTGGACATCCCGCGTCGCGTGGGGTGGTGCTGCTTGCGGTACTTGACCCTACGAGGCATCAACATCAGCTCTCGCCTCCTTCGGGGGCGGCTGCGGCAGCCGTGACGGCCGCCGCGTCCGTTTCGGTCTTGGGGGCGTCGGCACTGGCTGCCGGCGACTCCGAGGTGGTGTCGCGCGCGGGACGCTCGGGGCGACGCGCGCCACCGTCGCGCCCACCGCGGGCGGGA
>JBBSRN010000089.1:0-9637 GCA_038242985.1 Propionibacteriales bacterium
CCCTGTGCACAGATCAACGCATTTCGGCCCGGGCTGCTCGAGGTCGTGCTCTCCCGCGATGATGGGACACCGACCGACGAGCCGGCCCCGTCGACCGCCCTGGCGGAGTGCGCGACCGCGCCGGTCATGCGCAAGGCCGGGGTGATGGCGGTGGTCGAGCTCGGCGGCGACGTGGTGCCAGATCAGCCGATCACGGTGACTCTCCCCGACGCGCCACACACGCCCCTCGCTCCGGTGTAGTCGCCAACTCGCTCGGGGCGCTCCTCCTTCGTTCCCACGATGCAGCGCGCGACCCCCGCAACCTGCACCGTGCCATTCGTCTCGTAGGCCCTCGCGTGGGCGATGACGACGTCCCGGATCCGCTCACGGGCCTCCGGGTCGAGGTGTCCGAGGGCCTCGACGGCGGACGAGACGTGCTCGCTGACCACCTCCCAGTACTGCTCGGCCGAGTCCGTGGTCAGCACGACGTCGACGTCCCACTCAGCGACATCGCGCAGCCCCGCGGCTTCGTACAGGGCACTGATGTAGCCCGGTGCCGCGCACCGGAACATGCTGGGTTGATCTGGCCCGGGAGATGCCAGCTCCTTCTCTGCGGCAATGGCCTGCATGGGTATGGACGTCCAGGGGTTCGCCTCAGGCCTGATCCAGACGGAGGAGCAGACGCGTCCGCCCGGCCGGAGCACGCGCGCGAGCTCGGCCGTCGCCTGGGCCACGTCAGGGAAGAACATGTACCCGAACCGGACGGAGACGCTGTCGAACGTGGAATCTTCGAACGGCAGATCGCCAGCGCTGCACACCGTGGTCTGGACATGGGCGACGCCCTGCCTGACAGCTCGCCGCTCGGCGACGGCCAGCATCTCCGGCGCGAGGTCCGTCAGCACGACTCGACCCTGGGGGGCCAGCTGGGCGATGCTCAGCCCGGGCTCGCCCGTGCCGGCGGCGATGTCGAGATGCAGCTGGTCCTCGGCGATGTCCAGGCTGCCGATGATCGCTGCGCCGACCGGGGCCAGCTGAGCGCTGATCACCTGGTCCCACGTGTCCCACCCCGACGAGCACCTCGCCCAGGTCGATCGCTGGGCTCGCTCGATCTGCTCGACACTCGGCATCGGCCGTCACCTCGCTGATTCGTCCCTCACGAAGGTAAGACGTCGCGTGACGCGAGTCCAGCCTGACGGCGAGGACTGGGTGGGGACGGTCGTGGGTACGGTGAGGCATGCGCATCTTCTTCACCGGTGGAAGCGGCAAGGCTGGCAAACACGTCGTGCCGTACCTCGCCGAGCAGGGCCACCAGGTCACCAACGCCGACCTCGTCCCCCTGGGCCATCCGGGGGTCACCGATCTTCGGGTCGATCTCACCGATGCCGGCGAGACGTACTCGGCGCTCGCGGGGCTGGCGACCTTCGACGAGCTGGAGCTGCCCGAGAAGCCCACCTACGACGCTGTCGTGCACTTCGCCGCGGTGCCGCGGATCCTGCTCCGGCCGGACGCCACGACGTACGCGACGAACGTCCTCAGCACCTACAACGTGCTCGAGGCCGCGACCCGGCTGGGAGTGCGCAAGAGCGTGTTCGCCTCCTCGGAGACCACCTACGGCATCTGCTTCGCCCAGGGCGAGCGGCGCCCGCTCTACGTGCCGGTCGACGAGGACCACCCGACGGTCCCCGAGGACGCCTACGCGATGTCGAAGGTCGCCGGCGAGGTGACGGCGCAGGCGTTTCACGCCCGCACCGGGGCGGACGTGTACGGCCTGCGGATCAACAACGTCGTCGAGCCGCACGAGTACGCCGAGCTGTTCCCGGACTTCCTCGCCGACCCGTCGTTGCGGCGTCGCAACGTGTTCGCCTACATCGACACCCGCGACCTGGGCCAGATGGTGGAGCGCTGCCTGCAGACCGACGGGCTGGGCTACGAGGTCTTCAACGTCGCCAACTCCGACATGTCGGTGGCTGCGACCACGCAGGAGATCCGGGACCGCTTCTACGAAGACGTGGAGGTGCGCCGGGAGATGGGCCGTGACGAGACGTTCTACGCCATCGACAAGGCACGCGACCTGCTTGGATTCGCCCCCCGCCACTCCTGGCGCGACGTGCTGGCAGATCCCGGTGCCGCCAGCAGCTGACCGAGGACGAGGTCAGGTCAGCCGAGCCCGTCGCAGGTGGCCGCCAGCGCTGCCGTGAGCTGGTCGGCGTGCTCGGCGGCGAAGACCAGCGGGGGCCGGATCTTCAACGAGGCCCGGTCGCGGCCGGTGCGGCCGATCAGAATTCCCCGCTCGCGCATGCCCTCCACGATCCTGCCAGCGCGATCGGGGTCCCGCTGCCCGGTGCCCAGGTCGACGACGTCGACTGCGAGCACCAGCCCCCAGCCACGCGGTGCGGACAGGTCTGGACGAGTCGCCGCGACCTCCCTCAACCCCTCGAGCAGGTACGTGCCCGTCGCGGCAGCCCGGGCGACCAGGTGCTGCTCGTCGATCGTGGTCAGGACCGCGAGGGCCGCGGCGCAGGCGGCGGTGCTGCCGCCGAAGGTGCTGAAGTAGTCCGTGTCCCGCACGAACGGGTCGACCAGGTGGGCCGGGCCGACGACGGCGGCCACCGGATAGCCGTTGCCCATCGGCTTGCCCATGGTGACGAGGTCGGCAGGCACGTCGCCGGCCACGAAGCTCCACAGGTGCTGCCCCGTGCGACCGTGACCCGACTGCACCTCGTCGGCGACGTACAACCCACCGGCCTCGTGCACTGCCGTGGCAGCCGCCCGCGTCCACTCGTGGGCCGGTCCGAGCACCCCGTCGCTGGTGAAGACGGCGTCGATCATCATCGCGGCCACGCCGTGCTCGGATGCCGACAGGCTGCGAACAGCGTCGACGACCGCTGTCGGATCCACCGGCGGCGGCGGCACCAACCGCATGTGGTCAGGAGCCTTCGCACCGTGCCAGCTCTCGGGGGAGAACGCGAAGGTGGCATCGGTGACCCCGTGGTAGGCCCACTCCGTCGCGATGCCTCCCGATGCCCCGGTGGCCTGGCGGGCGATCCGCCAGGCCAGGTCGTTGGCCTCGCTCCCGGAGCTGACGAGGAGCACCCGGTCGAAGCGTTCGGGCATGGTGGCCAGCAGCCGTTCGGCCAGCTGGACCGGGGGGTCCTGCAGGTAACGGCTGTTGGTGTTGAGCGTCGCCAGCTGCGTGCTGACGGCACGCACCACGGCCGGGTGGGCGTGTCCGAGCACGGGCACGTTGTTGTAGGCATCGAGGTACCGCCGCCCGTCAGCGCCCTGGAGCACCACGCCCTCGCCTCGGACGAGGTGCAACGGCTGGTCGTAGCTCAGCTCCTGGCTCCCGAACGAGCTGGTGCGGGCGTCGGTCAAGGTCGTCGTGGACCGGGTGGCGTGGGGCGACGGTGTCGCGAATCGGCTTGCCAGGTTGTCCATCCCCGCAGTGAGCATCGCTTCGAGCTGCAGGTAGGCGTCGTCGTCGATCTCCGGCGCGGACCCCTGCTCGCGGGTGCGCCACGCGGTGATGAGGACGGTTGCGGCGTACCGGCCGGCCATCAGGTCGGCGATCAGCGCGAGCTCGTCCGGCTCGAGTGCCGTGACGGCGTGGTAGCCGCCGATCACCTCACCCGCCAGGTCGAGTCGGTCCGCGCACCCACTGAGGACGTCGGCAGCCGTGACGGCCACGTCGCAGATCAGGGCCGTGTGGGTCATGTCGCCGAAGTCGGTGATGCCCGTGACCCTCAGGTTGTCGTCGACCAGCACGTTGGTCGGTGCCAGGTCGTTGTGCACGACCTGCGCGCGCAGCCGGGGCAGCACCGGTCCGACCCGCTGGTCGAAGCGGTCCAGCACTGCCTCGATGGCCGGTCGCCGGTCGGCGGCGACGGCGGACAACCAGGGACGAAGCTGTGGCAGACGCTTGATGTCCCACGCAACCGGATGGGTCGCGGCGGGATGGGCGAAGCCTCGCAACCCCAGCCCGAGACGAGCGCTGGTGCGGCCCCAGTCGCGCAGCTGCACGGCGTCGAGCTCGCGCGGCTCGGGGTGTCGGCCGTCCAGCCAGGTCTGCACCCAGGCCAGCGAGTGGCGACCGTCCCGGCCGGTCATCTGCACCCAGGATCGTCCGTCCCGCAGGGACACGACATCGGGTACCGGCAGCTCGGGAGCCACGGCCTGCAGGTGACGCAACGCCGACTGCTGCAGATCGAGCACGGCCTCGGGATCGGCCGGGTTGTGAACCTTGAGCAGATATCGCCCGCGGCTGGTGTCCAGCCGGAAGTTGCAGTCCCGCTCCCCGTGCAGGGGCGTGAGATCGCCGGACAGGCCCCAATGGGCTTCGGCCGAGGTCCGCACGGCGTCACGATCGAGGTCAGGCCCTGGCACGCACAGCGGGTCGTCGATGTCCACACTCACACTGTGCACTCTTTACCGTGCACTCTGCACCCAGGCGCTGGGGTGGCGCGCCTCCCCCGGTCAGCAACAACTTCGCCGCGAGCGGAACGTCGAGATGGGCCTACCCGGCCGCGCCCGGGTGCACCATGATGGGGTCGTGACTCTTGGTATCGCGTTCCCCGCCCAGTCCGACGGTGGTCGGAGCACGACGTCCACGGGCCGCGCCATCGTGGCCGACGCGCTGCGCGGGGTCGACCCCGTGGGCGCGCGGGCCACGGACCAGGAGACCGCGTGGCGCAGCCGCTACCTGCTGCACCTACGACGGCTGGTCGAGGCAGGGCTCAGCGACCCCGACGCATGGCGGGCGATCGCGGACGCCGGCCTCGATTCGGTGCACGCGCGCATGCGCGTGATCACCGCAGACGGGGAGGACCTGCCGGTCACCTCGGTGATGGAGATGGCAAGCTCCACGGCTCTGGACACGGTCGAGGTTCACGGCAGTCGGGACCCGGACACGGAGTTCACGCTGCCGTACCGGGGCACCCGCCTGAGCGGCGCCGCCCTGGGCGACCAGCTCCGGCAATGGGCTCGCGACGGCGTGCTGGAACCGTCTGCCGTGGACGCGGTGCTGGAGGTGGCCGCACACCCGGAGTGGCTGAGCCTGCCCGGCCAGACGGTGGCCGTGCTCGGCGCCGGCGCCGAGATGGGACCACTCACCGCCCTGCTGAGGTGGGGTGCGACGGTGGCCGCCGTCGACCTGCCCGTACCGGCTGTCTGGGAACGGATCGTCCAGACCGCCGAGAACGGTGCCGGCCGCCTCCTCGTCCCGGTCAGGCCGGGGGCGCATGTCACGTCCACCGGCATCGCTGGTTCCGCGGGCGTCGACCTGCTCGCCGAGGTACCTGCAGTCGCTGACTGGCTGGGCTCGCTCGACGGTCGGTTGACCCTGGGGAACTACCTGTACGCCGACGGCGCCACTCACGTCCTGGTCTCGGTGGCCGCCGACGTCCTCGCCCGGCGACTCACGCTCGCCCGCCCGGACACCGCGCTCGCCTTCCTGGCCACGCCCACCGACGTGTTCGTCGTACCTCGCGACGCCGTCGAGCACTCGAACCGGACCTACGCGGACCGCTCGCGGACAGCGAAGACCCTCGGCCGACCCCTGCGATGGGCGACACGGGGCCGCCTCCTGCGTCGCGCCTACCCGCCGGATGCCGACCTCGGCATCGGCGATGCCCTGGTGCCCGTCCAGGGCCCGAACTACGCACTGGCCAAGCGGATCCAACGCTGGCGCGCGACCACCGCGCGACGCGACGGGCAGACGGTCTCGTTCCACGTGGCGCCCTCGACCCGCACCCGGTCGGTGGTCAAGAACCGGGCCCTGGCGGCGGCGTTCGCCGGAGCCCACCGGTTCGGGGTCGAGGTCTTCGAACCCGGCACCGCCAACGTGCTGATGGCCGCGCTGCTCGTGCACGACCTGACCGTCGGGACCCCCGCCCACGACCATCCCTGGCAGGACGAGGCGTACGCCGCCGTCCACGGCGGATTATGGCGAGCGCCCTACGAGCCACGCAGCGCGCTGGGTCTGGCGGCCGTCCTGGGCTACACCGGCAGCCGCGTCTGACTGTGGTGGATCACGCTGGTCGCCGAGCCGGCCGAGGGCAAAGGATCAGCACGTTGCATCGAGCCTGACGTCGGCAGGTAGCGTCGGATCATGGCACCGAAGAAGTGGTCAGACCTCACGACCGCCCAGCAACGCGCGGTCTACGTCGCAGGCACCGTGGAGACGTTCCTCACCGCCGCGGCGCTGTGGGACCTTGCTCATCGCCCGGCTGACACGGTCCGCGGACCGAAGGCGATGTGGGTGCTTGCATCGTTCGTCCAGCCCGTGGGCCCGTTGGCCTACTTCGCACAGGGCCGGCGCTGACCCGTCAGCGGCGAACCAGGATCGACGAAGGGAACTCCCGTGCAGATGAAGCTCGAACTGATCCCGCTCCCCGTCTCGGACGTGGACCGATCCATCGCCTTCTACGCCGATCAGCTGGGCTTCACGAAGGACCACGACGTGCAGCCCACCGACGGCGTCCGGGTGGTCCAGCTCACGGCAGAAGGCTCGGGATGTTCGATCGGATTCGGGACAGGGCTCGATGTGTATGCGGGAGACCCCGGCAGCATCCGAGGTCTGCACCTGGTCGTCGAGGACATCACCCAGGCGCGGGCCGAGCTGGTCGATCGCGGTGTGGAGGTGTCCGAGATCCACGACTTCGGGGGTGGCGTCCAAGGAGCGAGCTTCTCCGACCCCGACGGCAACTCGTTCGAGCTGCAGGAGATCGCGTGGCGCAAGGACGCGAAGTACTAGGGTCTCGCCGACGTCACGTCGTCCTCTAGCCGGTCAGGTACCGAATGGGTATCGTCGTTGCTCTTCATCACAGGAGCCTCGCATGCGCGTGACCCGAATCATCGCCGACCTTCGCGTGGCTGACCTGACGGCGGCCAAGGGCTTCTACACCGACTACCTCGGGCTGGCCGACGAGGAGTTCAATCTGGGCTGGGTGGCGCGCTACACCTCACCGGACACCGGTGTCAGCGTGCAGCTGATGACCCCCGATGCGACCGCCCCGGTGGATCCCGTCGTCTCCGTGATGGTCGAGGATGTCGAGGCCGCCCACAGCGAGGCGCTGCAGCGCGGGTTCGAGATCGTGCATCCGCTGACCACCGAGGAGTGGGGCGTGCGGCGCTTCTTCGTCCGCGCCCCGGACGGCAACGTGCTCAACATCGTCCAGCGTCACGACTGACTCCGCTGTCGTGTCCCGTTGCGTTGGCGGGAGGCGGGCGACCCTGCGCGGAAGCCAGGGCAGAAGGCGTGCTGTCGAAGCCGGGTGACGATCTCGCGCTGCTGGATGAGCATGCCGCTCGGCTGGCATCTCGCGGACGGAGTTCTTGCGCCGGCAACTGCACGAAGTGGCGCGACGCACCGTCACTGCCGTTACCGCACTCGACCTCACCAGGTTCGGCACCGAGTTCGCAGACCTGGCTGATGACGATGTGATGGCCAACGCGTGGTCGTGAACACGACCTGGCTCATCGACAAGTCGGCGCTCCTCAGGCTTGGTGCAAGCCCGGATGCCGACGTGTGGGCCAACCGCATCGAGCGAGGCCTGGTCCACATCACCGCGATCACCGTGCTCGAGGTCGGCTACTCCGCTCGGTCGGGCGCTGGCCTTGAGTCGTTGCTGCGCACAGCGCCGCTGTCGGCCATGCCAGTGGAGTATTCAGCACCCGCGATCGAGGACCGCGCGATGGTGGTGCTGCAAAGACTCGCCGAACGTGGTCAGCACCGGGCCCCATCGATCCCCGACCTTCTCATGGCCGCGTCTGCTGAGAGCAACAATCGCTCAGTCCTTCACGTGGACACAGACTTCGAGCTGATCGCCGACCTGACGGGCCAGCTTGTTGAGCGGTTGAGCACGTAGCAACGTCGGCCGCAGACGCAGGGATGTCGGTCTGGCGCAGATCAGTCCATGTCATGACCAAGCTCGCTCGCGGTGGTAGGACTGCAAACCGGGGTGTCGCGCTTGGGCTCAGCCGATCTGCCCGATGGTGACCCGGCCGTTCTCGACGTGCCAATGCTGGTCAAGTCGGACGTTGTCCAGCAGTCGGCGGTCGTGCGAGACGAGCAGCAGGGCCCCATCGTAGGACTCGAGTGCTTCCTCGAGCTGTTCGATCGCTGGCAGGTCGAGGTGGTTGGTGGGCTCGTCCAGAACGAGGAGGTTGACTCCGCGGGCCTGCAGCAGCGCCATCGCGGCCCGCGTCCGCTCCCCAGGTGACAGCCTGCCGGCCAGGCCTGTGACTTGATCAGACGTGAGGCCGAACTTGGCCAGCAGCGTCCATATGTCCGCAGGAGCCATCTGCGGCATCGCCGTCTCGAACGCCTCCCCAAGACTGAGGTCCTCGACCAGCCCTGTCCGGGCCTGGTCGATCTCGCCGACCGCGACCGAGGCCCCCAGACTGGCTCTTCCGGTCGCCGGCGCGAGCTGGCCGAGGATGAGCCGCAGCAGTGTCGTCTTGCCGGCGCCATTGGGACCGGTGACGCCGATCCGGTCACCGGCGCTGACCTGGAGCGAGACCGGGCCGACGGTGAATCGGCCGAGGTTCGCGGTGGCCTCATCGAGCGTCGCGACGACCGAGCTCGAGCGTGGGGCGCTGCCGATCGTGAAGCGCAGCGCCCACTCCTTGCGGGGCTCGTCGACCTCCTCGAGGCGGGCGATCCGGGACTCCATCTGGCGGACCTTGCGGGCTTGCTGCTCGGAGGACTCCACCTGCGCCTTGCGGCGGATCTTGTCGTTGTCGGGGGCCTTCTTCATGGCGTTGCGGACGCCCTGAGAGCTCCATTCCCGCTGGGTGCGGGCGCGGCCAACCAGATCGGCCTTCGTCTCTGCGAAATTCTCGTAGGCCTCGCGGGCATGTCTGCGTGCGACAGCTCGCTCCTTCAGGAACGCGTCGTACCCGCCGTCGTAGACCGCCACCCGGTGCTGCGCCAGGTCGAGCTCGACGACGCGGGTCACGACCCGGGAGAGGAACTCGCGGTCGTGGGAGACCAGCACAACTCCTGAGCGGAGCCCCCGCACGAAGCCCTCCAGACGTTCCAACCCCGCAAGGTCGAGATCGTTGGTGGGCTCGTCGAGCAGCACCAAGTCGAAACGGCTGAGAAGCAGCGCGGCCAGCGCTGCTCGGGCAACTTGCCCACCGGACAAAGACGTCATCAAGGCCTCTGGGCCCACGTCCAGGCCGAGATCGGCAAGCATCGGTGGCAGCCGATCGTCCAGGTCCGGGGCGCCGCTGGCCAACCAGTGGTCGAGGCCGCTCGCGTAGGCGTCTTCGACAGCCCGGGACTGCTCGGGTGCGCCGAGTGCAGTGGCCGCCTGCTCCATCGCGGCAGTCGCGGTGGCGGCGCCCGTACGGCGGGCGACGTACTGGCCGACGGTCTCGCCGGCGACCCGCTCGTGCTCCTGAGGGAGCCAGCCGACGAAGGCGTCGCTGGGTGCGGTCGACACCGACCCGTCGCTCGGGTCCAGGTCGTCGGCAAGGATCCGCAACAACGTGGTCTTGCCGGCGCCGTTGGCACCGACCACGCCCACCACGTCGCCTGGAGCGACGGTCAGATCGAGAGACTCGAACAGAAGGCGGTGAGCGTGCCCGCCAGCAAGGCTCTTCGTGACGAGGTTCGCGCTCATCCAGCGATCCTAGTTTCCTCACGGTGCGCGCA
>JBBSRN010000090.1:0-9625 GCA_038242985.1 Propionibacteriales bacterium
CCAGGTCAGCCTAGTGGCGCAACGCCCAGTCGACCGGTCGCGCTCCCTGTTCGTGCAGCAGCGTGTTGGCGCGGCTGAACGGACGCGAGCCGAAGAATCCGCGTGACGCCGACAGCGGGCTCGGGTGCGCCGACGCGATCGTGGGGATCTGCCCCAGCAGCGGGATGAGGCTCTGGGCCTGACGACCCCACAAGATGGCCACGCACGGTCCGCCGCGGTCGGCCAGGGCCTCGATCGCGCGCTGGGTCACTGCTTCCCACCCTCGACCGCGATGGCTGGCGGCCTCTCCCGGCTGGACCGTCAGCACCCGGTTCAGCAGCATGACTCCTTGGGCCGACCAGGGTGTCAGGTCGCCGTCGGGTGCTGGTGCGATCCCGAGATCGGTCTCGAGCTCGGCGTAGATGTTGCGCAGGCTCCGCGGCAGTGGCCGCACCTCGGGCCGGACCGAGAACGACAACCCCATCGCATGGCCCGGCGTCGGGTACGGGTCCTGTCCGACGATCAGCACCCGGATCGCCGACAACGGCTCGGCGAAGGCCCGGAGCACGTCGTCGCCGTCTGGCAGATAGCTCCGGCCGGCGGCGAGCTCTGCGCGGAGGAACTCACCCATCGCGGTGATCTCTTCGGCGGCTGGTTCGAGGGCGCTGGCCCAGTCCGGTGCCATCAGCTCGGTCAGGGGGCGATTCACGACAGGGCCACCCGTTCGTGCGGTCGCAGGGCTCGCGGGGCCAGCGCGCCGGCGAGCAGGCAGCCGACGATCGGCAGGATGAAGGTGGTGGGCAGCGACACCCAGCGGGTGAGGATGCCGATGGCCGCGGGGCCGGCCAGCAGGCCGAGGTAGCCCAGGCTCGTCACGCGCGCCATGTGCACCCCGGCGCGGTCCGGGTCGATGCGCCCCGCAGCGCTGAAGAACTGCGGGATGCAACCGGCCAGGCCGATGCCGAAGACGGTCCATCCGATGATCGCGATCCACGCTGCGGGAGCCAGCGCCGCTCCGGTCAGCCCGGCGGCCCCGACGAGCGCGGCGCGCTGGACGTAGACCGCCGGGCCGATCCGGGCCACGACGCGGTCCGCCAGCAGGCGCACTGCCGTCATCGCGATCGAGAAGGATCCGAACGCCCAGGCCGCGACGGACTTGTTCGCACCGAGCGTGTCGTGCAGGTGCACCGTGCTCCAGTCGTAGGCGACGCCCTCGCTGAGGAACAGCACGAACGCCAGCAGGGCGATCAGCACGACGCGGGGGGTCCACGGGGCGGTGCCACCGGTGGCGGTTGCCCGGACCGTGCCGTCGGCCCGGGCGGGACGTGCCAGCACGCGGCGGCGCGCTGTCGCGCAGATGAGGACACCGGTCGCGGCGCTCACCATGAGGGTCCACCGCAGGTCGACCCCGAGTCCGATCATGGCGCCGCCGATCAGTGCGGCGAGCAGACCGCCGAAGGAGAAGGCCGCATGGAACGCGCTCATGATCGGGCGGTGGTAGCCGGTCTCGACCTCCACGGCGTGGGAGTTCTGCGCCACGTCGACGAAACCGTTGGCGAGACCGACTCCGGCCAGCGCGAGCGCCAGTTCCGTGGCGCCGCCGGCGAAGGAGGGTCCGATGAGCGTGAGGCTCAGCACCACCGAGGCGGCCACGGTGACCCGGCCGCTGCCGAACCGGTCGATCAGGCGGCCGGCCACCTGCATGCCGGCCAGCGCGACCACGCCCATCAGGAGGATGAGGTAGCCCAGCTGCTCGGTGCTCGTGCCCGTTCGATCGCGGATCTCCGGGATGTTCACGACCCACATCCCCAGCACGAAGCCGTTGAGCCCGAAGAAGGCGAACGTGGCGATCCGGGCGCGCTGGAGCGTCGCGTCGATCGGGGCCATGCCCGGATTCTAGTGACCGCAGGGGGCGAACGGGCCGGCCGTGCCTCCGATACAGTGTGCTCCGCAGTGTCAGCCGTTGCCGCCTACCGCGCGTTGTTGCGGATCGTTGGGCCCGCCTACATCCTCGTAGCCTTCCTCGGGCGGATTCCGCTTGCCATGAGCCAGCTCGGCGTGCTGGTGCTGGTCAGCTCGGTCACCGGGCAGTACGGCGTCGGCGGAGCAGCAGCCGGCATCCTCGCGGTCGCCAACGCGGTGGGTTCGCCGCTCGCCGGAGCCCTCGCCGACCGGGTCGGGCAGCGCCCGGTGGTGCTGGTGCAGTCGCTGGTCGGCGCAGCGGGGCTGGCCGTGATCGTGATCGTGACCCAGCCCGGCGCGTCCCGGACGGCCATCTTCGTCGCGGCGGCCGTGACGGGCCTCGCCCTGCCTCAGGTGGGGCCGCTCGCCCGCGTCCGCTGGCGACCCATCACCCGCGACCAGGGCGACCAGCGGCGCCTGGTCGACGCGGCGTTCTCCTACGAGGGCGCCGCCGACGAGGCGTCCTTCGTGCTGGGACCGGCGCTGATCGGTGTGCTCGCGATCGTGGCCGAACCTGCTGGCGCGTTGATCGCGGCCTCGGTGCTGCTGGCGGTGTTCGGCACCTGGTTCGCGGTCCATCCGACGTCGGCGCTCGTGGCCCGCAGCGCGATGACCGGCGGCGGCGGTCGCGGCACCCTGTGGACCGTCCCGTTCGTGGTCCTGATCCTCGCGCAGATGAGCATCGGCACGATCTTCGGCAGCGTCCAGACCGGCACCACGGTGCTGGCGACCGCAGAGGGTCAGGCCGGACTCGCCGGCCTGATCCACGCCGTTCTCGGCATCGGCAGCGTCACGGCGGGCCTGGCCATCGCGGGTCTTCCCGAACGCATCCTCTACGCCACCCGCATGCTGGTCGCCTCGTTCGGGTTGCTGCTGCTGTCCCTGCCGTTGCTGCTGGTCGACTCGATCGGCGCGCTGGTCGGTGTGATCGCCCTGCTCGGATTCGCCGTCGCGCCCTACATGATCAGCAACTTCGCGTTGGCCGGTGTGCTCGTCCCGATGCACCGCGTCGGCACGGCGATGACGTTGCTCGCCGCCTCGACCGGCATCGGCTATGCCCTCGGGGCCTCGGTCGGCGGTCGACTCGCCGACGAATCAGGCCATCGTCCGGCCTTCGCCGTCACCATCGCTGCTGCCGCCTTCGCGGTGCTGCTGGCTGCCGGCGCCAACCGGGCGCTGCGCGAAGCGGTGCCGCTCACGCACGCCTGACTATCGCGGCCGGGTCGGTCCTTCACCCCGTCGCCTCCTCCACACCGCGATGCCGACGGCCACCACCGCGCGCGTCCCGGCCAGCAGGGCGGTCAGCCACAGCAGGAACGTCGCCGCCAACGCGATCGGTGCCGTGGACAGGGACATGACCTGCGCCAGGACGACGGCAAGGAGCGCGATGGCCGCGGACTGGGCGGCGAGGCGCAGCTCGCGGCGATCATCCCGGGGATCCATCTGCCCATTAAGCACCAGATTTGGCACCCTCTGCACCACGAAACACGTGTTCTTGGTGCACAGCACCCCAAATCTCGGGGTTCGGGTCAGGTCAGGTCGAGGTCCTTGAACCAGGAGTCGGTGGCGTAGTCGGTGGTCCAGCCGAGCGCGAGGTACAGCTGGTCGGCGCTGGTGGGGGAGTCGGTGTCGACCTCCAGGCCGACTCGGTCCTGACCGCGCTGGGCGGCATCGGCGATGACGGTGCCGAGCAGCGACTTGGCCACTCCTCGACCGCGGGCGACCCGATTGACGCCGATGTACTCCACGTACGATCCCTCGACGCCGCCGGGCTGCGCCGTCAGCAACGAGCAGACCACGGTGCCAGCGGGGACGAGCTCGCCGCCGTCCTCGGACTCCACGTACGCGAGCCACCAGTAGTCCCAGCTGTGCCGCGGGTCCTCGCGCAGCCGCTGCACGAACTCCGCGAAGCTCTCGCGGTAGGAGTTGAAGTGGTCCTCGAAGGACTCCTCCAGCATCTGGTGCACGATCTGCAGGTCGGCGGCGACCGCGAAGCCGTTCTCGTGCCGTTCGACCTGTCGGACGGTGACGCCGGCGCGGGGCTGCAGATCGGCCTCGTCGGCGGTGACCGGCCGGTTCATGTGCAGCCACGTGCGCCGCTTGGAGTAGCCGGCTCGCTCCAGCCAGTCCGCCTGCCGGGTGTCGGTGGCGAAGGGACTCTCGTCCAGACGGGTCGCGTCGATGCCGCGGCGTCGCGCCATCTGGACGGCCGCGCTCTCGGCCCATGCGTAGAAGATCGCGGCGATCGAGTCGACCTCGGGGACGTCACGGTCGAAGTAGCCCCAGATCAGGGCACGTCCGGCAGCACGGTCGTGCACCGTGATCCAGGCGCGTGGCACGTCGTCGGCGCCGACGGCGACCAGCTGTCGCCGGGTCCACGACGCCGGACCGGCCACCTCGGACTCGATGCCGGCGGCATCGATGTGCGCCTCGCCGGTGCCCTGCAGCTCGTCGAGGTGGCGCAGCCGCACCAGTGCGTCGATGTCGGTGTACTCGGGGACGCGAGCGCGCCAGTCTCCCGGGAGGGTGGGCCATTCATCGGTCGGGGTGGCGCTGCTGGAGTCGGGCATCAGGACCATTGTCGCAGTTTCACGGTGTGGACTCCGCGCCTGCTCGGCAGGCGACCGGCCGCAGGCGCGCACAGGTCTCTCATCGATAGAGCACGTGGAATCGTTCGAGCACGACCGGCATCGACGTGGAGAAGCCGTGATCGTGGGTCGCGAAGGTGGTGAAGAACCCTTCGTGCACCTCGCGCCAGTACTCCAGGGAGCGGTCGCCCTCGCCCTCGAGGTACGCGTGCTCGGCGTCGACCTCGTCGAACGGCACGGTGTCGACCTGCATGGTCTCGATGAGCAAGCGAGGGTGGTCCGCACCGTCGAGGATGATGTGCAGGTCGCCGACCCGGGGAAGCTGCTCACCCTCGTGCTCGTAGTCCCACGCCGCACCCGCGGTGGCCGTCTTGGTGCCGTCGAGCACCAGCGCGAGCAGGTCGTCGGCCTGCTCCGGTGTTCCCCCGAACGACCACGCCGGTGGCGCCAGCGCATCGGCGGAGGAGTCGCCGAGATAGCCCGGGATCGGATTGGCGCGGGTCTGGTGGCGGGCCGAGGCCCAGAAGCGGTCCAGCTCGTCGGGGTCGATCATCAGCGGGTCAGCCGATCCAGGAACGCGATGAGCAGGGCCTCGCGCAGGGCGGGCGGTGCGACGTCGAGCAGGGCGTTGACCGGAGCCATGGCGTCAGGCAGGGCGACGGTTCCGGACTCCGGCGAGTCGGGGTCGCCGCCCAGCCCGGCCAGCACCAGCAGCTGGTCGAACTGCTCGTCGTCGAGGGTGGCCGGATCGAGCGCCCCGGCCGCAGCCCGCAGGTCGTCGTCGATGGTGACCGGGCCCGCCTCGACGGCTGCGCGGATGGCGTCCCGCAGGGCGTCGAGCAGCGCCGGCACCGACGCGGCCGTGGCCGCGCACAGGGTGAAGTGCAGCGAGGGCGGATCGTCTCGGAACGACATCTGCGGCTGCACGAACCAGCCACGGCGGAGCATCTCGTCGCTGATGGTGAACACGTCGCAGCTGTCATCGGCACGGACCGCGACCAACGAGGAGTCCGGGGCCGCGACGACGGACAGCTCGGGCAGGTCGGCCAGGCCGCGCACGAGGTCGTCGGTACCCGTCAGCGTGGCCGCGACCAGGTCCCGGTACCCGTCCAGTCCGATGTGGTGGACGACCGCCCATGCCGCGGCGAGCGGTCCGCCGGACTTCGTCGACTGCATCGTGGAGTTGAGCATCGTGTAGCCGGGCCAGTCGGCGCTGGCGAAGAACTGGCTGTGCCGGCCCCGTGGCGTGGAGTGCAGCAGCAACGACACGCCCTTGGGCGTGTAGGCGTACTTGTGCAGGTCGACCGAGACGCTGGTGACGCCCGGCACGCGAAAGTCCCACGGCTCGACCGGGCGGCCGAGCTGTTCGGCCCACGGCAGCACCCAGCCGCCGATGCAGGCATCGACGTGGAACCGCACGCCGTGCTGCTGGGCGACGGCAGCCAGCTGCCCGATCGGGTCGACCACGCCGTGCGCGTACGACGGTGCCGAGGCCGCGACGAGCACCAGCCGGTCGACGTTCTGCTCGACGGCGGCGGTCATCGCGGCGACGTCGGCGCGATGGGTCACCGGATCGACCGGCACCACGATGCGCTCCACCCGGAGGTAGTGGGCCGCCTTCGCGAATGCCGCATGGATGGTGCTGGGCACGATCATCGCGGGGCGCGAGATGTGCTCGGCGGCGTCGCGGGCGGCCTGCACCGCGAGCAGGATCGACTCGGTGCCACCGGAGGTGACGGTGCCGACTGCCGTCGTCGAGCCGTGCAGCACGTGTCGGCCCACCGCGACGAGCTCGCGCTCCATCGTGAGCAGGCTGGGGAACGCGGTCGGATCCAGCCCGTTGCTGGCCGCGAACATGGTCAGGGCCTCTCGTCCCACCTCGTCGGCATCTGCGAGGCCGGAGTCGTAGACGTAGGCCAGCGTGTGCCCGCCGTGCGTCGGCAGGTCGCCGGACTGCAGCTCGGTGAGGCGGTCGATGATCTGCTCGCGCGTCAGGGTGTGGGCTGCGGTGGAGCGACGTGCCTCCGGTTCAACCATGATCGGGTTCCCTCCGGTCGATGCAGCGCCGCAGGGTCAGGGCGCTCAGGGCGATGATCGCTGCCGGCACCATGGAGAAGCCCAGGGCGATGGCAGTCAGTGCACGACCTGACTGTGTCACGTCGCCGGTCGAGGACACGTACCCGCCGATCGCGAGGATCACCGCGAACAGTCCCGGCCCGACCGCCAGCCCGAGTGTCTCGCCCGCGGTCCACACCCCGGTGAACACCCCGACGCGGTTCTGGCCCGATCGCACGGCGTCGGCTGCCGCGATGTCGGGCAGCATCGCGAGCGGGAACACCTGGGCGCCGGCATAGCCGACGCCGACCACGGCGGCGGCCGGGTACACCAGCCACGTGGCGTCCTGTCGGGCCGCGAACAGGAACAGGGCGCCGAGGACCAGCAGCGCCGTGGACAGCTGGTACCCGACCTTCTTGCCACGGCGCTGGGCGAAGCGCTCCCACACCGGGGTGACGATCAACGCCGGGGCCACGAACGCGGCGAACAAGATGGTGGCCGCGACGCTGGTGCCGAGCAGGTCGTCGGCGACGTACGCGACGCCGGCGAGCATCGCCCCGATACCGATCGACTGCAGCACGAACGTCGACAGCAGGGCGCGGAAGGCGGGATCGGCGCGAACGAGGCGAAGCTGGTCGACCAGCGTGCCGTCGGCGGTGTCGACCGGCAGCTCCGGGGCGGCCCGGGTCCCGCGCCAGGCCCCGAACGCGCCGATCGCGATGATCGTGGCGATGTACAGGCCCATGACCCGGTGTCCGGTGCTCTCGTCCTCGAACGCGTTGACGACGATCGGTGCCGTGGCGCCGGACAACAGGATCGCCAGCGCCAGGATCACGACGCGCCACGTCATCAGCCGCGTCCGCTCCGCGTAGTCAGAGGTCATCTCGGCCGGCATCGACACGTACGGCACCTGGAAGAACGAGTAGGCGGTCGCGCAGATCAAGAACAGCACCACGACGTAGGTGCCGGCCACCCACGGGGGACCGGTCGGGCCGGCGAACAGCAGCGCGAACGACACCGCCAGGGCGAGACCGCCGACCAGCAGGAACGGCCGGCGACGGCCCGCCGGGGACGTCGACGCGTCGCTGATTCGCCCGCTGATCGGATTCAGCACGACGTCCCACGCCTTCGGGCCGAACACGATCAGGCCGGCGACCAGGGCGGTGATGCCGAGAGTGTCGGTCAGGTAGGGCAGCAGCAGCAGTCCCGGGACGGTGCCGAACGTGCCGGTGGCGACGCTGCCGAGCGCGTACCCGCGGCGAACTCCGGCGGTGAGCGGCGGTGCGGCTGGCATGCCGTAGTTCTACACCGTCGCGAGGTCCGCGTGCCCGTTCAGTCCTCGGCGGGCCGCAGCGTCATCGCGTGCGGGCCGGGCCCGTCGCGCAGCGCGCGCAGGAAGTTGGCGGCCCACACCTCGATGTCGTTCTCCATGACCTGCTTGCGCATGGCCTTCATCCGGCGGGAGTCCTCGCGCGGGCCGGCCATCACCGCCTCGAGCAGCTTGGCCTTCAGGCCGTTGATGTCGTGCGGGTTGACCTGGTACGCCGACTTGAGCTCGGATGCTGCTCCGGCGAACTCGCTGAGCACCAGGGCGCCGCGATTGTCGTAGCGACAGGCGACGTACTCCTTGGCGACGAGATTCATGCCGTCGCGCAGCGGCGTGACGACCATGACGTCGGCGGCGCGGTACAGCGCCGCCATCTCCTCGCGCGGGTAGGACGCGTGCAGGTACTGGATCGGCTGGTGGCCGATGCGGCCGACGTCGCCGTTGATGCGACCGACCAGACGGTTGATGTCGTCGCGCAGGATCTTGTACTGCTGGACCCGTTCGCGTGACGGCGTCGCGACCTGGACGAACACCGCGTCGTCGACGTGCAACGAACCCTCGGCCATCAGCTCGCCGAACGCACGCAGCCGTTGGCGCAGACCCTTGGTGTAGTCAAGCCGGTCGATGCCGAGGATCACGGTGGTCGGATTGCCGAGGCTCTCGCGGATCTCGGCGGCACGGGCCAGGACGTCGGGCTTGCGGGCCATCTCCTCGAACCCGGCCGCGTCGATCGAGATCGGATAGGCGCGCGCGACCACGGTACGGCCGTCGGGCAGGTAGACGAGGTCGCGGTGGGTCTTGTACCCCACGCGCTGGCGCACGAGACGGACGAAGTTCTGGGCGGCACCGGGCATCTGGAAGCCGACGAGATCGGCCCCGAGCAGTCCCTCGAGGATCTCGCGTCGCCACGGCAGCTGTTGGAACAGCTCGGTCGGCGGGAAGGGGATGTGCAGGAAGAAGCCGATGCGCAGATCGGGCCGCAGCTCGCGCAGCATGGCCGGCACCAGCTGCAGCTGGTAGTCCTGCACCCACACGGTCGCGTTCTTGCGGGCCACCTTGGCGGCCTTCTGAGCGAAGCGGCGGTTGACCCGCACATAGGACTCCCACCACTCGCGGTGATACTCCGGCGCCACGACGACGTCGTGGTACAGCGGCCACAGGGTCGCGTTGGAGAATCCTTCGTAGTACTCCTCGACCTCCGCCTCGGTCAGGTGCACCGGAATCAGCTGGAGTCCGTCGTGGCTGAACGCCTTGAGCTTCTCGTCGGCGGCTCCGTGCCAGCCGATCCAGGCACCGCCATTGCTGCGCATCACCGGTTCGAGCGCGGTGACCAGCCCGCCGGGAGACTTGCGCCAGAGGACCTCGCCGTCCGGCGCGGTGATCCGATCGACGGGCAGGCGGTTGGCGATCACCACGAAATCTGCGGTGCCCATGGCCATGGACCCACTCTAGCCGCCCGCGCAGACACCGCGCTTCGGCCGACCGCGGAACGACCCGCGGAGGAAATGCGTCAACACGAATGACACGCATGTAGTTCGTGTCGTAGACTTCCGCGCATGAGCGCAGCGGAGATGTCGGGTCGGCCCGGCCCCGGGCTGTCCGGGTCCTTGTCGGACCGGGATCGCGAGATCCTCGCTCTCGAGCGGGTCTGGTGGCAGTACACCGGCACCAAGGAGCAGGCGATCCGCGAGAAGTTCGACATGTCCACGACGCG
>JBBSRN010000091.1:0-9552 GCA_038242985.1 Propionibacteriales bacterium
CAGGGCAAGACCCGGTTGCTGCGCACCATGGTGGGGCTGCTGGACGAGTGGTCCCCGGTCATCGAGGGCTCCGAGCTCGGCGAGCACCCCTTCGAGCCGATCACGGTGGCCAGTCAGCGCAACGCCGCCGAACTGGGCGACGACCTGCCCATCAGCTGGCGGCACCGTGACGACCGGTACGCCGAGAAGCTGGCCACCCCCGACACCAGCGTGGCCGACCTGATCGGCGACGTCGATCCCATGAAGGTGGCCGAGGGCCGCAGCCTCGGCGATCCCGAGACCATCCACTTCGGGCTGATCCCGCGCAGCCACCGGGGCATCGTGGCCATCAACGAGCTCCCCGACCTCGCCGAGCGCATCCAGGTCGCGATGCTCAACGTGATGGAGGAGCGCGACATCCAGATCCGTGGCTACGTCGTGCGGTTGCCGCTGGACGTGCTGGTGGTGGCCAGCGCCAACCCGGAGGACTACACGAACCGTGGCCGGATCATCACACCGCTGAAGGATCGTTTCGGCGCCGAGATCCGCACGCACTACCCGACCGAGCTGGACGCCGAGGTCGCCGTCATTCGTCAGGAGGCCGATCTGGTGGCCGACGTGCCGGACCACCTGGTCGAGATCCTGGCCCGCTTCACCCGCAACCTGCGCAGGTCCAGCGCGGTCGACCAACGCAGCGGTGTCAGCGCCCGGTTCGCCATCGCGGGTGCGGAGACGATCGCGGCGGCGGCCCTGCACCGGGCGACCCGACAGGGCGAGGACGTGGCCGTGGCCCGTCCGGTCGATCTGGAGACTGCCGTCGACGTCCTCGGCGGCAAGATCGAGTTCGAGTCCGGGGAGGAGGGGCGTGAGGACGAGATCCTCGACCACCTCCTGCGCACGGCGACGGCCGAGACCGTACGCGAGCACCTCGGCGGCCTCGACTTCACCGTGCTGGTCGACGCGCTGACCGGCGGCACCATGGTGACGACCGGCGAGCAGGTGACCGCTCGCGACTTCCTTGCCGGACTCCCGGTGCTGGGGGAGTCCGAGCTGTACGACGAGATCTGCGACCGCCTCGGCGCCACCATCGACGGTCACCGCGCCGGCGCCATCGAGCTGGCGTTGGAAGGGCTGTACCTCGCCCGCGAGGTCAGCAAGGACTCCGGTGACGGCGAGACCGTCTATGGCTAGGGCCAATCGTCGCCTCACCCGAGGCTCGCGCTACGGGGCGTATGCGGGCGGACCGGATCCGTTGGCGCCGCCGGTCGACCTGTCCGAGGCGGTCGACGCCATCGGCGAGCAGGTCATGGCCGGGTACTCACCTGAACGCGCGATGCGCGAGTTCCTGCGCCGTGGAGGGCGTGACCAACGCGGGCTGGACGACCTGGCCCGTCGCGTCGCCGAGCGTCGTCGCCAGCTGACCGACCAGCACCACCTCGACGGCACCCTCGCGGAGATCCGGGAGCTGCTGGACCGGGCCGTGCTCGCCGAGCGCAAGCAGCTGGCTCGCGACGTCGACCTGGACGAGGGCGACCGGACGTTGGCCGAGATGCAGCTGGAGAACCTGCCACCGTCGGCGGCCGCGGCCGTGAGCGAGCTGGGTGGCTACCGGTGGCAGAGCACCGAGGCCCGCGAGGACTTCGACAAGATCAAGGACCTGCTCGGACGCGAGATGCTCGATCAGCGGTTCGCCGGCATGAAGCAGGCCCTCGAGGGCGCCACCGACGCCGACCGCGATGCCATCAACGCGATGCTGGACGATCTCAACGCACTGCTGGAGTCCCACCGCCGCGGCGAGGACGCCGACCAGCAGTTCGCGGACTTCATGGCGCAGCACGGGCAGTTCTTCCCGGAGGACCCGCAGGACGTGGACGAGCTGCTGGACGCCCTCGCGCAGCGCGCGGCCGCGGGCCAACGCATGCGCAACTCCATGACCCCCGAGCAACGCGCCGAGCTCGACGCCCTCGCGACCGAGGCCTTCGGATCACCCGCGCTGATGGGATCGCTCGCCCAGCTGGACGAGAACCTGCAGTCGCTGAGACCGGGTGAGAACTGGGGCGGCTCGGAGCAGATGGAGGGGGGAGAGGGCCTCGGACTGGGCGATGGCACCGGGGTCTTCCAGGACCTCGCCGATCTCGATCAGCTGTCCGAGCAGCTGTCGCAGGGCTACCACGGATCCAGCATGGACGATGTCGATCTCGATGCCCTCTCACGCCAGCTCGGCGACGAGGCCGCTGTCGACGCGCAGACGTTGCAGGCGCTGGAGAAGGCGCTGCGCGACTCCGGCACGATGCAACGAGGCACCGACGGACAGCTGAGGCTCACGCCGAAGGCGATGCGTCAGCTGGGCAAGGCGCTGCTGCGCGACGTCGCCGACAAGATGTCGGGGCGACAGGGCAATCGCGACCTGCGTCAGGCCGGCGCGGCCGGTGAGCGATCCGGCGCCACCCGGGAGTGGGCGTTCGGCGACACCGAGCCGTGGGACGTCACGCGCACCGTGCTGAATGCGGTGACCCGGGCCGCCGGCACCACGTCCGACGGTGTGAACATCCAGATCGGCGATGTCGAGGTGCAGGAGACCGAGGCGCGCACCCAGGCCTGCGTCGCGCTGCTGGTCGACACGTCGTTCTCGATGGCGATCGACAACCGGTGGGTGCCGATGAAGCGCACCGCCCTGGCGCTGCACACCTTGATCAGCAGCCGGTTCCGCGGCGACGACCTGCAGCTGATCGGCTTCGGCCGCCACGCCGAGGTGATGGACATCGAGCAGCTGACCGGCCTCGACGCGATGTGGGACAAGGGCACCAACCTGCACCACGCGCTGCTGCTGGCCAACCGGCACTTCCGCCGACATCCCCAGGCCCAGCCCGTGCTGCTGATCGTCACCGACGGTGAGCCGACCTCGCACCTCGAGGCAAGCGGGGAGGTGTACTTCGAGTACCCGCCGCATCCCGTCACGATCGCCCTCGCCGTTCGCGAGCTCGACAACTCGATGCGCCTCGGAGCCCAGACCACGTTCTTTCGTCTGGGTGAGGATCCCGGTCTGGCGCGCTTCATCGCGTCGATGGCCGATCGGGTCGGCGGCAGCGTCGTGGCCCCCGAGCTCGACGACCTGGGCGCGGCCGTCGTCGGCTCCTACCTGGGTTCTCGCGAGCCAGGCGGCTTCGGCCGATTCGGTGGCGGATTCGGCAGGTCCGACTTCTGACGGCTCGTCTGCTCAGATGATGGCGTCGGTCAGGTGGTCCGGTGTGCCGAAGCGGTGTGCCGTGATGCTGATGGCCTGCTCCTGCAGGAAGGTCAGCAGCTCCAACCTCCCTGACTCGGTGACCGGACGATCGTGGATCGCCACGTCCGGGCTGCCGCCGAGTGCGTGGGCCAGGTTCGAGGCGCTGCCGCCGATCAGTCGCACCCGAGCGTGTCGGATGGTGCCGGCGTCGGCGAGCCAGGTGTCCTCGTCCTGTACCTGCACGTCCACGCCGAGGCCACTGAAGGTCTGATGCGTGGCCGCCGGCAGCTCGGTGCTGCTGGACACCGTGAGATCGGCTCCGGCCAGCAGGCCCGCCCCCACCACTCGCAACAGGTCGGTGGGCGTCGCCCCGGACTCGGCCCGCAGCAGCACGGGGATCGGCAGGTAGCGGAACAGGTTGCGCTCGGCTGTCAGCGCGCTGACGTCCCTGACCTGCCCGAGCTCGTCACGCCACGCCGCAGCGTCGCTGGCGAACGACCGCTGCATGCGTTCGACGTCGGGAGCCGGCTGGTCGAGGTCTCGAGCAAGGGCCAGCAGGCGCTCGGCACTGCCGCCGAGCGACACCGCCGGCGCTGTCGATGCCGCGGGAACCCAGGAGCCGAGACCGACCAGGTAGTTGGGGCCGCCGGCCTTGTATCCGGCACCCACCACGGACTTCTTCCATCCGCCGAAGGGCTGGCGCTGCACGATCGCGCCGGTGATGCCGCGGTTGACGTACAGGTTGCCGGCCTGCACCCCGTCCAGCCAGATCGCGATCTCATCGGGGTCCAGCGAGTGGATGCCGGCCGTGAGGCCGTAGTCGACCTGGTTCTGGATCTCGATCGCTTCCTCGAGCGTCTCGGCGGTCATCACCGACAGCACCGGTCCGAAGAACTCCACCAGGTGTGCGTGCGCACCGCGCACGACGCCCTCACGGACGCCGGGGCTCCAGAGCTGCCCGACGTCGTCGAGCCGGCGCGGCTCGATCAGCCAGGACTCGCCCGGCGCGACGGTGGTCAGCGCGTCGAGCAGCTTGCCCTGCGCCGGTTCGATCAGCGGGCCCATCTGGGTGCGCGGGTCCTCCGGCGGGCCGACCGACAGCGACGTCACGGCATCGACCAGCTGTTGGCGAAAGCGCCGTGAGGTGGCCACGGACCCGACCAGGATCACCAGCGATGCAGCCGAGCACTTCTGACCCGCGTGACCGAAGGCGGACTGGGCGACGTCCTTCGCGGCCAGGTCCAGATCGGCGCTCGGCGTGACGACCAGGGCGTTCTTGCCGCTGGTCTCGGCCAGCAGTGGCAGATCGGGCCGGAACGACCGGAACAGCTGGGCCGTCTCGTAGCCACCGGTCAGGATGACCCGGTCGACCCGGGGGTCGGCGATCAGCTGGCGGCCCAGGTTGCGCTCCTTCAGGTGCACCAGGTGCAGCACGTCGCGCGGCACGCCGGCCTCCCACAGGGCATCGATCATCAGCGAACCGCATCGTGCGGCCTGCGCAGCGGGCTTGATGATGACCGCCGAGCCGGCTGCGAGCGCCGCCAACGTGGAACCGGCCGGGATCGCGACCGGGAAGTTCCACGGCGGCGTGACCACCGTCAGGGTCGACGGCACGAACGTCGCGCCGTCGACGTCGTCGAGCGCACGGGCCCGCTGCGCGTAGTAGCGGGCGAAGTCGATGGCCTCAGAGATCTCCGGATCGGACTGGTCGAGCGTCTTGCCCGCCTCAGACGCCATCACCTCGGCGAGGTCTCCCCGGCGTGCCTCCAGGCAGTCCGCGGCCCGTTCGAGCACGGCGGCGCGATCGGCGCCGGATCGCGTTCCCCATGCAGGCGCGTGGTCCACGGCCGAGGCGATGACGGCGTCTAGTGCGGCGGGGTCGTCCAGGGAGTGCGCCGCGACGAGATCCCGGCCGAGATCCGAGGACGGCACCCGGCTCAGGATCTGGCGACCCCACTGGCGGTTGGCCGGCAGCGCCGAGTCGGTGTCGGGTGCGTTGGTGAATTCGGCCCCCTGCGGAGCCACCGCAGCGTGCTCGAGTCGATTCTGCGTGCGCCGCGGCGCAGGCACGGCGGTGTCCAGCGCCTGGAGCGAGGCGAGGAAACGTAGCTTCTCGCGTTCGAAGAGTGACTCGTCGTCGTGCAGGTCGAACACCGCCGACATGAAGTTGTCGTGGCTGGCGCCCTCCTCGAGCCGGCGGATCAGGTACGCGATCGCGACGTCGAACTCACCGGGATGGACCACCGGCGTGTACAGCAGGAGCCCGCCGACCTCCTGGCGGATGACCTCGGCCTGGCCCTGGGCCATGCCCAGCAACATCTCGATCTCCATCCCGTCGCGGACGCCGAGGCGGCCGGCGAGCAGCCACGCGTGGGCGAGATCGAACAGATTGTGACCGGCCACGCCGATGCGCACGTTCTGCACACGCTCGGGGTGCAGGGCGTACGCGATGACGCGCTTGTAGTTGGTGTCCGTGTCCTGCTTGCTGCTCCACGTGGCCAACGGCCAGTCGTGCAGGGACGCCTCGGCGTGCTCCATCGGCAGGTTGGCACCCTTGACGATGCGCACCTTGATGCCGGCTCCACCGCGCGCGCGCCGGGCGACCGACCACTCCTGGAGCCTCATCATGGCGCTCAGTGCGTCGGGCAGGTAGGCCTGCAGCACGATGCCGGCCTCGAGGTCCACCAGCTCGGGCTGGTCGAGGATCGCGGTGAAGACCGCGATGGTCAGGTCGAGATCGCGGTACTCCTCCATGTCCAGGTTGATGAACTTCGGCGTCGGAGCGGCGGCGGCACGCCGGAACAGCGGCGTGAGCTTGTCGACGACGTCCGCGACCGCCTCGTCGAAGGCCCACACCGAGTGCGGCGACACGGTGGACGAGACCTTGATCGAGACGTAGTCGACGTCCGGACGCGCCAGCAGCTCGTGGGTGCCCTCGAGCCGGCGGGCGGCCTCGCTCTCCCCGAGAACTGCCTCGCCCAGCAGGTTGACGTTCAGCCGTGAGCCCCGTCCGCGGATCGTGGCGATCGCCTTGGTCAGATGAGACGGTGTCGCGTCGACGATCAGGTGTCCCACCATCGAGCGCAGCACGCGCTGCACGATCGGGATGACCAGTCGGGGCAGGAGCAGGCCGGCCACGCCGCCGATCCGTACCGCAGCCCGGAGGTGCCACGGCAGGAATCGTGGCACGTTGCGGGACAGATCGGCGAAGTTCCGGGCCGCGACCCGCGCGTCCTCGGGGCGGATCACCCCGTCGATGAAACCGACCGTGAACGGCAGACCCTGGGGATCCTTCAGCACGCCCGCCAGCTGCGTCGCGGCCTTGTCGTCGGGCACCTTGGCCGATTCGCTCAACCAGTGGCGCACGAGGGCGATGGTCTCCTCGGCAAGATCAGAGGAGGTGGTGGTGTCAGCCATGATCTCAGTCTGCGATCCCGCTCCCGTAAGGTAAAGCGATGTTTGCTGACGAGTACTCGTCAATTCAGACGATGGGTCAGATGATGGCCCGGCCGATGGGAACGTGAACCGATGCTCGATCTTCGACGCCTCACCCTGCTGCGCGAGCTGCAGCGCCGAGGCACCCTCGCCGCTGTGGCCGAGGCGCTGCACCAGAGCCCGTCCTCGGTGTCCCAGCAGCTGTCCCTGCTGGAGAAGGAGGTGGGGGTGGAGCTGCTGCGCAAGGCGGGTCGACGCGTGCAGCTGACACCGCAGGCGGTGATCCTCGTCGAGCACACCGCCGCGGTGATCGAGCGGCTCGAGCAGGCTGAGTCCGATCTCGCTGCATCCCTGCAGGAGGCGACCGGATCGGTCCGGATCGCGGCGTTCCAGTCCGTCGTGCTGGCGCTGCTGCCCGACGCCCTGGCCAGACTGACCGAGCAGCACCCCCAGCTGCGGGTGACGATGGTCCAGCGTGAGCCGGAGCTGGCCCTGCGCGAGACCTGGGCCCACGACTTCGATCTCGTCGTGGCCGAGCAGTACCCCGGCCACGCGGCGCCGTGGCACCCGGACCTGGATCGCCTCGACCTCACCACCGACGCGATCCGGCTCGCGGTGCCCGCGGCCGGGCAGGCTTGGGGACAGGTCGACAGCATCGCGTCGGCCAGCCGGGCGCCCTGGGTCATGGAACCGGCGGGAGCGGCGTCACGGCACTGGGCCGAGCAGGCCTGCCGTCAGGCCGGCTTCGAGCCCGACGTGCGGTACGAGACCGCCGATCTGCAGGCCCACGTCCGCCTCGTGGAGACCGGCAACGCCGTGGCGCTGACGCCAGACCTGCTCTGGCGCGGTCGGGTGCCGTCCGCCCAGCTGTTCGACCTGCCCGAGCTGCCCCGGCGCACCATCTTCACCTCCGCGCGGCGGGCGTCGGCCGCGAGCCCCGCCGTCGCTGCGTGTCGCGCCGCCCTGGCCGCTGCAGCCGACCGCTGGGAGCACCCTACGGAGTCGTCAGTACCGCATCCTCGCCGCTGATCACCGGGCTGCCGCTGACCGGGCTGCCGTTGATCGGGCGGCTGCGATCCGTCGCCGGCAGGTGGACACCGGCGATCATGCAGCGCACCGAACCCCCGGCCAGCTCGATCGTGGGCACGTCCACGGCGAGGGGGACGCAGTGCTCACCGATGACCGCAAGCTGCCGGTCGGTGAGGCTGGCATGCGCCCGCGTCGACATCACCAGATAGCGGTGGGCGGCGCCCTGCACCTCGATGGCATTGCCCGCGAACTCATCGATCTGCGCTGACGTGAGGTCGACCAGGGTCCGACCGGAGGACCGCAACCGGTCCTCCACGGCCCGGCGCTCGGCTGGCAGCGGAATGGAGTCCAGTCCGATCAGGGCGAGATCGGTGCCGACCGACATCATCACGTTGGTGTGGTAGATCGCGACACCACGAGCATCTCGGGTGGTGAACAGCACCGTGTCGTAGTCCAGATCACGGCACACCTGCCCCACAGCGACATCGTGGGCGCGGTAGGACCGGGCGACGTAGGCCGTGCGGTGGAGGTGATCCAACACCATCGCGCCGGTGCCCTCCAGGTACACCTCGTCGTCCTCGAGCACCGAGTAGTCGTTGATGACCGACACCTTGAACATCCGCCGGAGCGCCTCGACGATGTCGGTGCGCCGTTCACCGCGCCGGTTGGGCGAGTACATCGGGTACAGCGCGATGCGTCCGTCAGGGTGCGTCGAGAACCAGTTGTTCGGGAACACGCTGTCGGGCAGCTGGTCGCCGAAGTCGTCGAACAGGTGCACCCGCACGCCGGCCTCGCGCAGCTGCTGCGCCAGATCACTGACCTCGTCGTACGCAGCCTTCGCGACGACCTCCGGTGCAGCGACCGGCTCGCGCGACTGGAAGGCGTTGTCGGCGATCGTCAGGGGATTGGGGCGGAACAGGTGCGGGCGCACCATCACCACGTCGGTGGGAGCCTGCAGGCCCACCTCAGCCATGCATCGCCGCCGACGTCCCGGTCGCGAAACCGAACAGATCCTTGGGATCGGCGGGATCTGCCACGAGGTCCAGGTGCCGGTACAGGTCCGTTCCACTGATCGAGTCGTACACGTATCGCAGAGCGGCGAAGTCCTCGATGGCGAAGCCGACGGAGTCGAAGACGGTGATGTCGGCGACATCGGACCGGCCTGCGCGGGCGCCGGTGATGACCTCCCACAGCTCGGTCACGGCGAAGTCGTCCGGCCGGTTCTGGATCTCGCCCTCGATGCGGGTCTGCTCGGTGAACTCCACGAAGACGGCCGCGAGATCCAAGATGGCCGGGTCGAGCTCGGTCTTGCCGGGGCAGTCACCGCCGATGGCGTTGACGTGCACGCCCGGTCCGACCATGTCGGCCGACAGCACCATCGCGTTGGTCTTGTCGGCCGTGCAGGTCGTGATCACGTCGGCGCCGACGGTGGCGTCAGCAGCGCTCGTGGCGCGGTGCACGACGAAGCCCAGCGCCTCGGCGTGATGGATGAACTTGTCGACGGCGACGGGATCGGTGTCCCACACGCGCAGCTGGTTGATGCCCAGCAGAGCGCGAAAGCCCAGTGCCTGGAATTCTGCCTGCGAGCCGGTGCCGATCATCGCCATGGTCGCGGAGTCCGGCCGGGCCAACCAGCGGGCGGCCATGGCCGACGTGGCGGCGGTGCGCAGCGCGGTCAGGATCGTCATCTCGGTGATGAAGGTCGGATAGCCGTTGTGGACGTCGGACAGGACACCGAACGCCGTGACGGTCTGGAACCCGGTCAGGGGATTGTTGGGGTGGCCGTTGACGTACTTGAATCCGTAGGTCACCCCGTCGCTGGTCGGCATCAGCTCGATCACGCCGTCGGTGGAGTGCGACGCCACCCGCGGTGTCTTGTCGAA